>CAZJRV010000154.1:0-7033 GCA_964548235.1 uncultured Verrucomicrobiota bacterium | reverse complement strand
GATGACTCGTCTTGTGGCACATTGGCCAATCGTGAAACATCTAAAACAAATCGACCCCAAATCCCTCATCATCGGCTTCCTGCTCTGCGCAGTGGTTTTCCTGACCCTCGGACTTGCCCAAGCTGACGTCGTCAAAGTCCGCATCATCGGCATCGACAAAGCCTCGTTTGAAAGCTGGGACACAATTAAGGTGAGTAATTAATGAACTCGGCAGGCTAGGTGCTTGCCAATCAGGGTTTCCGAATGGAAACTCACGGCGATGGATAATATTTTGCCAATCGCGTTGTTTGTCATTGGGTTCAGCCTGGGCGGGTTTGTCATCTGGCAGATTAAACAAAAAGAAATTCAGTCCGCAAAACTGGGCTCTGATGCACTTGAGAATTCGTTTGGTAATCTTTCCCGGCAAGCGCTTCTTGAAAACCAGCGCCAGTTCCTTGAGCTGGCCCAAAACGAATTTGCGAAGCTACAGGAAAATTCCGGGCAACAGTTGGACCAGAAAAAAGAGCTCATTGATTCCAGCCTAAAGAACATCCAAAAAATGTTGACGGAGGTAGACAAAGGAACGACCGGGCTCAATGCACAGGTTCGGAATTCCACGGAACGCCTCGACAACCTGCAGACAACAACCGAACAACTCCGGCTCATACTCTCCAGCAGCCAGGCCAGGGGCCAATGGGGGGAGCGAATGGTGGAAGATATTCTCGACCTAATGGGCCTGAAAGAAGGCATCAATTTCGACAAGCAATCCACCGAGGGCGGGGATCGGCCTGATTTCACTTTTAATCTACCGCGAAAAAAGCGGCTGAACATGGATGTAAAATTTCCCATCGCTCATTATGAAAATTTTCTGGCTGCGGAGGACGAATCCGTGCGCCTTGATGAAAAAAAACATTTCCTTTCCGATGTCCGCAAACACATCACTGCTGTTTCCAAACGCAAATACATTGACCCCGCATCCGGAACGGTCGATTACGTGCTGCTCTTCATTCCCAATGAAAGCATCTACAACTTCATCAATCAGGAAGATCACGACCTGATTGATTTCGCAATGCGCAAGAGCATTGTGCTTTGTTCCCCCTTGACGCTTTATGCGGTTCTTTCACTAATCCGTCAATCCGTTGCCAGTTTTGCCGTGGAACGCAAGGCGGGCGATCTCCAGAAACATGTGCAGGAATTCAGCAAACAATGGACTGAATTCGGAAGCAAATTGGAAACCATGGGCAGATCCCTAACGGCGGCGACCAACCATTTTGAGGTGCTCAGCTCCACCCGCGCCAAGGCTTTAGAAACCCCCATGCAAAAAATCCTGAATCTGAAACTGGAACAACAAGAAAATGAGCCACCCGCGCTCACGGATGAAGACGCGAAATAACCCGTGCCCCCACTAAACAAGCCGCCCCACTCACCCCGTGGGACGGCTCTCAGGATTATGATTGCCGATCCAGCCGGCGCCAACGACGCGGGTCATTCTCATCTTCCAACATGAAAAACGCCTGGTGCAACACCTCGTTCTCGTGCACCAACGCAGTGCCAGCGATGTGCTTGCCCTCGAAACGATGATCCCAACCCACGCCCGGCGCATCATAGCGGCGGCTTTTGCAAGTGCTGGTTTTTCGCAGAAACGCCCGCGCGGAATCCTTGCGCGTGGCCTTGCCTCGGCCTTGTTCCAACAACGCGTCGATCACATAACTGCGCAACAACTTGTCGTGCAACCGCACGTACACTTCCGGTCGAGAAATATAATCACACCCCAACGGTTTGCCGCCCACGCACACCACCAACCCGCGCTGACCCGGCTCGGGGCGCAATGCCGCGAGGCATTCATCCAAGTCACGCTGGCGCGCCTCGAACACATTCTTCATGGAGCTGGTGGGCGACTTGTTGCCGGACTTGCTCTCCAACTCATGAATCTGGGCCCATACTTCGCTTTGGTCGGAAACTGCCTGATTGCACGCTACGTAGCTATCGGAAACAGCCCGCATTTTTCGGGCGCGCGCCTTGGCGTACAGCACTGTGTCGGATTTCTTAAACTTGAGCGTCGTGTGTTCCCAGCGCCCGGCCTCGGTGCAGCTGACGGGGATCTTGGTGGTAGACTTCGCGGGTAACAGGATTGATGTGTTCACAACCCGGTTTTGTTTGGCGCCGACAACCTCTTCGCCGTCGATAATGAGCACCGGGAGTTTGCCCCGGTTTTTCACCAACAAATCCGGTACTGATCCGGCGGCATCCACCTCAGTGACCTCCACCAAATCATTGTCCATCGCCACATCCAGCGCCAGATACTCCATTCTCGGAGCCGCCTCGCGGTGCAAGGGAAATACTGTAATATTCCGAAACCGCCGCGCACGCCCCAACTCAATCTCCTTTAATTCGATAGGTTTAATCATCCTCATAGTATAGCAGACGGCATGGGACAACGATAGTCCCATGGCCTCATTAATTTCTCCGCAATCCTTCTTCAGGCAATTCCGGCCACGGCACATTGCCTTCGGACTTGGGGAGATTGAAACGATTGGCATGTGGCAAATCCTGCTTATGTTCACCTTCGCTCTCCAGCAATTGGGCGGCTTCGGCGGCGGTTTTGCCCTGATAAAGGATGGCCATTACTGCGGAGTGCGCGCATCCAAGTGAGCACACAACCAAACAAATTGTGTCAAAAATGGCTTCCTCGTTCAGACTGTATTCGGGATTGAAATGAGTGCGTCGACGGATCATCAGGCGGCCCTCGTCGAAGTCCATTTCCAACCTACACAAATTGTTGTGCGGCCCGATGCGGACGATTAATTCCGCCAATTCCGCGCGTTTCTCTTCCGGGATACACAGTGGATGATGCGCAACCACCTGAAGCGCCTCTTCCTCCACCTTCACAAAAGTATTCCAGGCACCCTCGGTTGTGGACAAAAGAGCCCAAACCGTCTCGTTTTTTGGATCTGCCTTGAAGAGCACCTCGGCTGCCTCGAGATGGTTTACTACGCTGTCAAATGTATCACTCATGTTTTTCCTCTGGTTGATTAAGTTTCTTTACACACTATGGCATATCCGATAGGTCACAAACTGTCCCACCCCTAATTGCGCGAATACTTTTTTTGTGCTAACGTCCAAGCCGCATGAGAATTGGAAAATCCGCAATGGCAATTGTAATATGGGTGTCAAGCGGCGCTATTTTCGCCGCGGAACAACTGCCGGATGTGATCCAATTCAACCGGGATATTCGCCCGATTCTTTCCAATAATTGTTTTCTGTGTCATGGCCCCGACGAAGGCAGGCGCAAGGCCGATCTGCGCTTGGACAAGGAAGGGGCGGCGAAAAAAGAGATGATTGTCCCTGGAAACTTGTTGGATAGTGAATTGTGGGCGCGAATTACAGCAACAGACGCAAAGGAGCGCATGCCGCCGCTCAAGTCCAAAAAGGAATTAACACCACACCAAATCGCACTCTTCAAAAAGTGGATTGAACAAGGCGCAAAATACGAGGGGCACTGGGCCTTCATCCCCCCGACCTCCCCTGTCCTGCCCCACCCAAAAACCAAGTGGGGCCACAATCCCATCGATCAATTCATCGGAGCGCAGCTCGATACGAATGGCCTGACAAATTCACCTGAAGCAGCGAAAGAAATCCTCATCCGCCGCGTCACATTCGACCTCACCGGGCTGCCTCCCAAGTTGGCCGAAGTGCAGGCATTCGTGACCGATAAGAGCCCCAATGCGTACGAGAAAGTTGTCGACCGCCTCCTTGCATCCAAGGCTTATGCCGAGCGGATGACCCTGCACTGGATGGATGTCGCCCGTTATGGCGACAGCAGCGTGCACCATGCGGATGGCCCGCGCACAATGTGGCCCTGGCGCGATTGGGTGATCAAAGCCTACGACACAAACAAGTCGTTCAAAGAATTCACCATCGAACAACTCGCAGGCGATCTATTGCCGAATGCGACGGTGGACCAAAAAGTCGCCACCGGCTTCAACCGCAACCACGGCACCACTGACGAGGGCGGCCTCATCATTGAAGAATATCGTGTGGAATACGTGGTGGACCGTGTGAAAACCACCGGCAATGTCTGGCTCGGCCTCAGCGTCGAATGCGCCCAATGCCACAGCCACAAGTATGACCCCATCTCACAAAAGGAGTACTATCAATTCTTCGCGTTCTTCAACAACAACGCCGACAGCGGAAAACAAACCCGCGGCGGCAATGCCCCGCCAATGGTGAACGTGGTTTCTGACGAACAACAAGAACAACGCGATGCGGCAACGGCACGCATTAAAACTGCCACTGAAAAAATTGCGGTGCGCAAGAAGGAGGCGCAACCGGATATCGACAAATGGATTGCTGCTGCAACGCTTAATGCCGACCAAAAACCTGCTGAACCCAAGGGCTTGTTCGCACATTTGCCATTGGATGAATTCAAGGATCGTAATACTTCAGAAATCATTAACGATAAAACAGCCGCAAAATTGGAAGGCGGCGCTCACGCTTGCGGCGGAAAATTCAACGGAGCGTTGCGGGTAGTGAAGAATGGTTTTGTAAACGTAAAAGGCATCACTCCGCCTGAATGGAATCAGCCATTCAGTTTTGGATGCTGGGTAAAGCCCGACGGCAACAACGCCAGCGGAGCGATCTTTAGCAAAATGAATGAAGGCAATGCCTTTCGCGGTTTTGATATTTGGCTTCAAGGCGGCGCTCCCGGCACGCACATCATCAATACCTGGCCCGGAAACGCCGTGAAAGTTGTTGGCAAAGAAAAAGCCAAGGCAAAGCAATGGTCACACATCTTTGTCACGTATGATGGTTCTGGAACAGCGGCCGGCACACGCGTTTATTTGAACGGCAAACTCCTTGCCCACAATGTGGAGCAGGACGGATTAAGCGCAACTATCCAAACTCCAGTTGATTTTCGGATCGGTCGCCGCTCCAACTCAGCACACGCGAACAACATCGAGATCGACGATGTGAGAATGTACAACCGCGAACTGACCTCGACTGAGGTCACCGCCCTTGCAGGGAATGATCCCCTCGCCCCAATTTTTGCGATCGCAGCCAACAAACGATCTGCAAAGCAAAAGGCAACACTGGCCAATCATTACCTGAACACCATTGACAAAGAGTTCCAAAAATTCACCGCTGAAAAACAAAGCGCCCAAGCTGAGTTAACTGCAATTAACCGCACTAAAATCACCTCCATGATTATGGGTGACCAGAAAACGATGCGGCCGACTTATTTGTTAAAACGCGGCCATTACGAACACCCCGATAAGTCTGATGTCATTAAACCCCGCGTCCCTGCCTTTCTCCCTCCCCTCCCCAAGGACGCGCCGGAAAACCGCCTCGGCCTTGCACGATGGCTGACGCAGGACAACCATCCATTAACCGCACGCGTCGCAGTTAATCGCTACTGGTCACTCCTTTTCGGACAAGGTTTGGTGAAAACCGTTTCAGATCTCGGCACACAAGGTGATTATCCGTCACACCCCCAACTCCTTGACTGGCTCGCCACGGATTTTGTGAAAAACGATTGGAACATCAAACGCACACTCAAACAAATGGTCATGAGCGCTACTTACCGGCAATCGTCGCGCATCACCCCCGAGCTGATCGCCAAGGATCCCTCCAACACACTGCTTACGCGTGGCCCCCGCTTTCGCCTGCAGGGAGAGTTTGTGCGCGACAACGCGCTGGCTGTGAGTGGGTTGCTGGTGCGCAATATCGGCGGTCCCAGCGTGAGGCCGTATCAACCGCCCGGACTTTGGAACGAAGTCAGCCTGAGCGGCAATGTGAGATTTCGGCCCGACAAAGGAGAGAATCTATACCGGCGCAGCATGTACACTTACTGGAAACGCTCCGCACCCGCGCCCACGATGACCATTTTTGACGCGCCCACCCGCGAGAAATGTACCGTGGAACGCCCGCGCACCAACACTCCGCTGCAAGCGTTGGCTACGCTGAATGATCCTCAGTTCGTCGAAGCCTCACGGCACTTGGCCGAGCGCATCATGAAGGAGGGCGGCAAGACGTCCGCTGAGCGCGTTGCGTTTGGTTATCAGGTTGTAGCGGCGCGTGCGCCTAAAGCTCTCGTTTCACAAATTCTTTCCAGCGCCTTCAATGAAGAATTTGAGCATTACAAAATGAACCCCGAAGCCGCCGCCAAGCTGCTGGCCGCGGGCGATTCCAAGCGCGATGAATCTCTCAACACCGCTGAGCACGCGGCGTGGACGATTGTCGCGAGCATGTTGCTCAACCTCGACGAAGTCATCAGCCGCCTTTAATCCGCAAACAACCATGAATCCTCTTTACGAAAACGGCCTGCTGCAAACCCGGCGGGAACTGATCTTTAATACCGCCAAATGTCTCGGCGGTGCTGCGCTGGGATCACTGATGATGCCCAATCTGATTGCCGCCCCGCAGGCGTCAAATGGCCGTGGCGGGCTGCCCGGGCTGCCCCATTTCGCACCCAAGGCGAAGCGAGTAATTATGCTCTTTTTCTCCGGTGGCCCGAGCCATATAGATATGTTCGATTACAAGCCGGAGATGCGGAAATTCCACGGCACCGAGCTGCCCGATTCCATTCGTAACGGCCAGCGAATCACCGGTATGACCAGCGGCCAGAAATCGTTTCCGTGCGTCGCACCGATGTTCGATTTCAAGCGGCACGGCGCGCATGGCACATGGGTGAGTGAGTTGCTGCCAAACATCGCGGGCATTGTCGATGACGTCACGCTCATCAAGAGTATGCACACCGAGGCCATCAATCACGATCCTGCCATCACTTACATTCTTACCGGCACCCAACAACTCGGCAAACCCAGCTTCGGCTCGTGGATCAGTTACGGGCTCGGCAGCGAAAACAAGGATTTACCCGCATACCTCGTGATGATTTCCAAAGGACGCGGCCAAAGCCAAGCTCTTTACTCGCGCCTGTGGAGCAGCGGATTTCTGCCCAGCAAACATCAGGGCGTCAACCTGCGCAGCGGCCGCGAGCCGGTGCTGTTCCTCAAAGACCCCGAGGGCATCGACCGCCCTCTACGGCGGCGCATGC
>CAZJRV010000153.1:4697-7044 GCA_964548235.1 uncultured Verrucomicrobiota bacterium | reverse complement strand
GAATGGCGAAGCCCACGCCGGCAGCCAAAATAGCCATAAAGCCAGCCCACAATAAACGCATACGATTGTTTTCTTCACTCATAACAATATCCTTGGATTCTGAACACGGGAAGACCGTTGGAAACAGGGAACAACGGCCACTCTCTTTGAGCGGTTGGCCTTATGACAATTTGGCCAAAAAGTCAATCCAAAAGGCTACTTGCGCGGGCCGTAGCCTTTGGCGGGTTGGCCGTTTTTGTCGAGCTTGCCGCAGCTCCACAGCAGGCCGCGGGTGAGGTAGCCGAGGTAGGCCTCCGTCTCCATCGTCTCGTTGTGATGACCGATGGTGGTGCCAAAGACGCGCGCTTTGCCGTATTGGTTTACCCAAATGCACGCGTGATCCTTTTTGGTGCGCACGCCGTAGGCTTGGCCCAGCACGGTGGTGTTGGGCCACACCTTGGTGATCTCGTACAACTCACCTGCCGGCGTGGTCCAACTGTTGCCAAAGCCCTGCATCACCGGATGTTTCGGCGCCATGTTTTTGATGGTCACCGGCACGTGTTGCTGATGCCGCACGGTGGTCACACCCAAAAGCTTCCGCCATTCATCAGTCTTTTTATCTGCCGCGCGATAGCTGTGCATCGTGCAGTGCAGCAGCACCGCCGGCACACCGGAATCCCGATGCACCGTGGCCAGTGATTCCACAAACGCCTTGTCACCAATCGCGCCGAAGCATTCGTTGTGCACCACCACATCAAAATCCTCGATCCAATCCTTTTTCTGGTAAATGGAGAACCGGTGGTTTCGGCTCTTGCCGCCCTCGTGGATGATCGTCCAATCCACATTCGCCCGCTTGCTGATGCCCTGCGTGATGATGATTTTCTGCTTCGCATAATCGTGGCAGCAACCGCCGGTAATCAGCAATGCCTTGATTGGTTCCGCCGCGCCCAAAGGCAATGCCAGCACGAGTAGAGTCAGGATGGTTTTTTTCATAAAATTCCAGTAAACAGGATTATGGTACGACGTTGTTCGTTCCCTGCAATTCATTTAAAGCACGATTGGCCACGCGGACGATATATTTGTTAGGCTGATTCTTTAGCGCATTTTTCAAAGCAGGAATCGCGGACCGGGCTTGGGCGTCCATTTCATCCAGCACGATTGCCGCGGCGAGGCGGCCCCATTGGTGTTCGCTTTGCAATTCCGCTTCCAGCACCGGTAACGCCAGCTTCCCTTCGCCCAACTTGGCCAAGGCACGCGCGGCGGCAATGCGGACGCTCGGGGATGAGTCCTTGAGCGCATCAATCATCGGCTGCCGCGCATTCCCCGCCTGCCGGCCGATGTTGCCCACGCCGGTGGCGCCCCAGTAACGCACGGCGGCGTCCGGATGACGCATGGCTTCCAGCAATTGCGGCAGGGCATACACACCGGAGGACGCCAGCGCAGCGGTGCTGCCCAGCGCGGCGTTGAGTTTGGCTTTGCCTTTCAAAATATTGAACCGCGCGCCCACGGCTTTTTCGCGGATTTCAATCTCCGCCTCGGGCAGCAGGCCCAAGTCGCCGGTGCGTTTCACCCAGCTTGAGTGGGCCTTGCGGAGTTCGTTCAATTTATCGACGTGCTTGCGACTCCCGGCGAGGTTGTGAATTTCGTGCGGGTCATTTTCCAGATCGTACAATTCCTCCGTGGGCTTGGCCGGGGCCATAAATAACGCGGCCGCTTCCGGCAATTTGCCTGCCGCCGCCACGCGGCGAATTTCCCGCATTGTCGCGCCTTTCTCCGGCGTGTTCATGTATTGGTAGTAGGTTTTCAGCGGCTCGTAATTTCGGATGTACCGAAAACGCGGGCCGCGCACGCTGCGGATGATGTCGTAGCGCTCATCCATCCTGTCGCGCGCGCCGAACACATACTTGCGCGGCATACCGCGAACAAAACTGCGCCCCTGCATGTGGCCGGGGATTTCCAGTCCCGCCAAGTCCAAAACGGTTGGCCCGAAATCAATCGAGCTCACCAGCCTCGAATTTACCCCCTTCTTGAACCGAAACGATTTTGGCGCGCGCATAATCAGCGGAATGCGCGTGCCCGAATCGTACAACCACCGCTTCGCGCGCGGCAGGCCCACGCCGTGATCGCTCCAGAAAAAAATGAGGGTGTTCTCGTACAGCCCATCCTCCTTGAGCTGCGCGATCAATTCCCCCACCCACGCATCCATCGCGGTGATGAGTTCGTAATTGCGCTTCCAATCCTCGCGCACCACGGGTGTGTCCGGATAATACGGCGGCAGTTTTAACTTCGCGGCATCCTGCCGCTGCGAGGGCTTGAGGTTGGCCGTAACGGATTTGTATTTCGCTTCCCCCGCAATGCCGCTCTCGTG
>CAZJRV010000153.1:0-4687 GCA_964548235.1 uncultured Verrucomicrobiota bacterium | reverse complement strand
AACCGGTGAAGTTGAACACCGCAAAAAATGGCTGCCCCTTTTTCCGGCTGCGCCAATGCGCCCGGCGGCCGGACATGTCCCACGTCTCCTTCGGGTGATTGAACTGATAATCCGTCTTGGAATTGTTGGTGCAATAATAACCCGCCTCGCGCAGGAGCATCGGGAAGGGCTTGATGTGCGCGGGCAACACCGCCTTGCACCGCATATGATGCGTGCCCAGCGTGGTCTGATACATCCCCGTGATAATGCCCGACCGACACGGCGCACACACGCCGGCCGTGGTGAACGCGTGCGTGTACCGTGTACCCTCGCGCGCGAGCTGATCGAGATTCGGCGTAATCGCATTCGCATCGCCATAGCAACCGAGATGCGAGCTGATGTCCTCCGCCGAAAGCCAAAGTATGTTCGGCCGATCCGCCGCATTCAACACGCACGTCGCCAAGGTGCAAATCGTCAGTGCCCAAGTATGAATTCGCATGCCCGGAGGGTAATTGATTTGCTCATTCGCTGGCCAATCCTAAAATGGCCGCACGGCTTCACTATGAAAAAACTCATCCCACTACTCCTGTTCATTTTCGCCACGGCTGGCCACACCAGCGCCACGCCGCCCACTGGCCAAATCCATGTCGGCTGGGCGATGACCAGTATCACGCCGGACAAACCCGTCGCCTTGGCGGGGCAATTTCACAAGCGCATCTCACAGCGCGTGGAGTCGCCGTGCACCGCCACGGTGTTGGCGATTGAGACGCGCAAGGGCAAACAATCCCTCGAACAGGCAATCATGGTTTCGTGCGATCTCGTGCTCATCGCCGATCAACTCCAGCCGCGCCTGCGCAAAATGCTCGCGGGACGGCTGCCGGGTTTTGACCCGAAAAAACTTTTCCTCAACGCCACCCACACGCACACCGGTCCGGTCACGCGCGCCATCAGCTGGTACACCGTGGATGACGAGGGCGTGATGCCGCCGCCGGCTTACGTGGAGTTCATGCTCAAGAAAATCGCGGCGGCCATCGAGGCGGCGTGGAAAAACCGCGCGCCCGGCGGCGTCAGCTGGGGCCTAGGCCACGCGGTGGTGGGTTCCAACCGCCGGATGGTGTATCGCACCGCGCAGGGAGTTCCGCCCTTCGGCGGCGGCACCGCCAAAATGTACGGCGGCAACAACATCCCAGCCTTTCTCAGCGTGGAAGGCTCCGAGGATACCGGTATTGAAATGCTGTTTTTTTGGAACTCCAAAAAAGAACTGACCGGTTGCGTACTCAACGTCGCCTGCCCCTCGCAAGCGCGCGAGTCGGCAAATTATCTTTCCAGTGATTTCTGGGGTAAGGTGCGGCAGGAAATGAAAAAGCGGCACGGGGCGAAAGTGTTCGTGCTGCCATGGTGCGGCGCGGCCGGCGACCAATCGCCGCACGTGCAATACCGCAAGGGCGCCGAGGCCCGCATGCGCAAACTACGCGGCGACCTTGCCGCGGACGTGGTCATCGCCCAGCGCATCGTCAACGCCGTGGACATCGCGCTGCCCGCCGTAAAAAAAGATATCCGCGCCGAGGTGCCCTTCGGCCATCACGTCGAAACGCTGAAGCTGCCGAAACGAATGGTCACCCGTTCCGAAAAGGAATGGGCGCAGGCCAAGGTGGACAGCATTCTTGCCAAGCCCGCCGCCCAGCGCACCACCGGTGAGGAATCGCACCGCCGCTGGAACCAGCACGTCATCGACCGTTTCAACGAACAGAAAACCAAACCGAAATTCGAAATGGAACTGCACGTGCTGCGCCTCGGCGATGTGGCGGTGGCCACCAATCCCTTCGAGCTGTTCCTCGACTTCGGCCTGCGAATGAAGACGCGCAGCAAAGCGCAGCAAACTTTCATCGTGCAACTCGCCTGCTCCGCCGGTTGGTACCTGCCCACCCTCAAGGCCGCGGCCGGCGGCGGCTACAGCGCCATCATCCAAAGCAACCTCGTCGGACCCGAAGGCGGCGACGTGTTGGTGAACCGCACCGTGGAACTCATCAACGCAATGTGGGCAAAGTAGCGCAGACATTCTGTCTGCTCCGCCGATCAAACATCACACACCATCGCCGCATGGCGCAGGGCCGCGACGGGATCCTTCCACGTGGGGATGAATTCCTGCGCGACAAAATCCTTGTAGCCAGTGGCCACGATGGCACGCATTACGGCAGGGTAATTAATCTCCTGCGTGTCGTCCAGCTCCGCGCGGCCGGGATTGCCCGCGGTGTGATAATGGCCGATCACGTCCTTGTATTGACCGATGCGGCGGATGACATCGCCGTTCATAATCTGCACGTGGTACACGTCGAATAGCAGCTTCATCCGCGGCGAGTCGACCTTGCGGATGAGATCCACGCAGTGGTCGACATCTTCGCCAAAGTAGCCGGGGTGGCCCTTCATCGGGTGGCTGTCATCGCGCGTATTGAGGTGTTCGAGCACGAGATTAATTTTCTTTTTCTCCGCGTAGGGCATCACCGCCTTCCACGCGTCCACGCAATTCTTGGAGCCCGCCGCATCGGAGAGGCCTTTGCTGCGCATGCCGGTGAAGGTGATCACGCTCTTGGTGCCAATTTTCGCCGCGAGGTCAATGCCCTTCTTGAGATTCTCAATCACAAATTCGCGATTGGCCGCCACGCACGGCCCCTTCTTAAAACCGTGTCCGCCGCTCACCAGAGAAATTTTCAATCCCATCTTGCGAATGGCCGGATAATCCTCCACCGACACCCCCTCCATCGCCTCCAGCCCAATCGCTTTGCAATGCTTGGCCAACTCCAGCCCCGGCATCGGCTTAAAACACCACCCCATCACCGACTGCCGAATGCGGCCCTTGGTGATCTTGAAGTTGGGATCGGGCTTGGACTCGACTTGGGCAGAGGTGGCCGTGGCCGCCAGCCCGAGGGCCCCAGCCTTGAGAGCGTCGCGTCGCGTGAAGTGCATGCGCCGATTGTGACGTGTCGGCCCTCAAGCGCAAGTTACTTTACATTGAACTCCGCTTTGCCTTTCAACTCCCCCGACCACACCGTGCCTTTGGCGAGCTTTTCGCCCGTGCGCTTGTTCGTGTAGCCGAGTTCCAGCGTGTAATTGCCGGGCTTCACGATCAACGGCAATCGCATGCCGTAACCGATGGCTTTCATTTCGCCCGCAGCAACGGGCAGGAAATGGTACTGCGCCAACTTGCCACCACCGCGGTTGCCCAGATTGATGGGCAGTTGTTTGCCGTCTGGCCCAATGAGCCGATAGGTAAACGCCTGATCCGGAGGGAAATTCACCACGTGGGTCGTGGCCTTGCCGGTGTTGCGCACCACCACGTAGGCCGTGGCATTCGCCAGCGCGTTCACGGGGCGTCCTTTCACGGCAACTTTGCGGCCGCGCAAGCTTTGCTGCTCCACGATCGCGCCCAGCTGCAAACCGCCCGCGGGCTTGGACCACGCAATGGTTTTGATGGCCTTCATCTTGGCCTCTACCTTGGGCAGTTCCTTGAGCTGTTGGAAATCGGATGGGTAGCTCGCCCAGAAAACGCCCTTCTCCTCTTTGTCCGGATACAAAATCCAAACACCTTCCTGGCCTTTGCGGTATTTGATGTCCGTGCTGATGGCAAATGGCGCCGGGCCGGGCCACATCAGCTTCACTTCCTTTAGCGTCTCGGGGCCCTTGAGCACTTTGCTGACCTTGATGGCACCCACATCGTAGGTGCGATTGTGCCGCTCAATGCCGTCGACGATGCGGTCGATCTTGCCGACCACCACATATGTGGCACCGGCCATGCGCAGCTCCAGCGGCACGTAGGCCCAACTGGCATTGACATTGGGAACCGCCAGCCAACCGGCCAGCGCGAGGACGGGAATCAAAATATTTTTCATAATCGTTGGACGGGGTTGATGGTAATACTCTCCGCTACTTTTGCAAATGCACTTTCACATTGGAAATCTTGCCGGGAAATTTCTGATTGGCTGGATACCGCCCCACCGCGCCATTGCGGTCCTCGCCCACCTCTAGGCCGTCCACCGGCATATCCTTCATCGGTCCGGGCGTTTTGCCTTCGGCGATTACTTTGCCGTTCACCTTCAAGGTGACGGCGCCATCTTTGGCGAGCGCGGCATGCACAGTCACGGGGTCTTTCGGAAACGGCTTTTTACTGTCGACCATCGTGAGCTTGCCGCCATGGCGGGTGACGAAGCGCAGCGTGCCCTCCCACACGTGCAATGCCCAGCCATGCGTGGTCGCGCCCTGGGCAATAATTACTCCATCCCCGCCGCCCGTCTCCACGCGGGCCTCCACAGTGAATGCCTTGCCGTGGATCATCGGGGCTTCTTCCTTCGTCAGACGGTCGCCCTGCTTGAGGGCGAACTTTTGTTTCTTGGAAAAGCTCGTTTTACGCTTGCCGTACGGCCAAGGCTTGGCAAGGGCTTTCAGCGCCCAAGCCTCCCACGCGGCCGCCATCTCTCGCATTCGCTTGGGTTGTTCGGCGGCGAGGTTGTTTAGTTCGGTGCGATCGGCATCGATGTCGTACAGTTCCCAAGGGCCATTGGCGCCCTTGGCGACGAGCTTCCATTTGCCATCGCGCATGGCGCGGTTGCCTTCGTGCTCCCAGAAAATTGGCGCGGCGCGGCCGATGTCGTTGCCGTTAAACGCCGGCGCGAGTGAAGTGCCCTGTAACGGCACAATCGCGGAGTCGCCAACC
>CAZJRV010000152.1:5157-7112 GCA_964548235.1 uncultured Verrucomicrobiota bacterium | reverse complement strand
ATGCACCACCTCCCGCCACGTCTCAAAGTTGGCCTCCGTCACAGGCAACGCCAACGTATCCAGCCGCACCATCCCCTTCGCCTTTTCCGCATTATGACACTTCACACAATGCGCCTCAAAAAATGCCAATGGCTCTGCCGCGTTTAGCGATAACGCGCACAGCATTGAAAACAAAAGATGGAGCCACACGGATTTCATTCGTAATCGCACGGTGGGTAGACAGCAAAATTTACGCAGCCATTCACATGAAAATCCACGTGATTGATATTATGGGCCTCTATTGAGTAGGCGCGGCCAGCTTGGGGAAAACCTCCAAAACGCGCGCGTGGAAGGTTTTGGGCCAGCCCTCGTTGGATTGTGCGGGGCCGTTGTTGGTGCGGCCGTTGCGGATGGCGGTGGCGAGTTCGGCTGCGAGTTCGGCCGCGAGCTTGCGATTCTTGGCAAAGAGATTGGTCCGCTCGGCGGGGTCCTCGGCAAGATTGTACAGCTGCACCGGCGGCAGCTCCTTGTTCTTCAACGCCTGCGCCGGACGTGGGCCGCTCCAACCGCCGGAGCCGGGACAGAGGATGAGCTTCCACGGGCCGCGGCGGATGGCGAAAGAGCCGTTGATGGAATGGTGGATGGTGAATGGCCGAGCGGGACGGTCGCTGGCTTTGCCGGTGAGGGCGGGGAGAATACTGAAGGAATCCTCGGCGGCACGGGCCGGGATGGTTTTGCGTTGGCCAATGACATCCGCCAGTGTGGCGAAGAGGTCTGTGGTACAAATGGTTTCACTGGAAGTGCTTCCAGCCTTAACCTTGCCCGGCCAGCGAACGAGGAAGGGGGTGCGATGGCCGCCCTCGTAGATGTCGGCCTTGTGTCCGCGCCAGTCGGCGTTGGGCTTGTGGCCTTTCTTAACGAGGTTTGGAATATTGGCGGCGGGCGAACAGCCGTTGTCGGCCGTGAAAATGACAATCGTGTTTTCGGCCAGCTTTTGCTTTTCCAGCTCGGCCAATACCTCGCCGATGACCCAATCGGTTTCCATCAGGAAATCGCCGTACTTGCCAATGCTCGATTTGCCCTGCCATTTTTTGGACGGCACAATCGGCGTGTGTGGGCTGGTGAGCGGAAGGTATAAAAAGAATGGCTTTTTATTCTTCGCTCGTGAAGCAATGTACGCGCGGCTTTCTCGAGCGAAATCAATGAGGCAATTCACCGCCTCAAAATCCTCCGCCGCCGGCCCGGGCCGATGAAAGGCCTTTGTGGTATTGGCCCAAGCGGTGGGTTTATCGTTTTTCAGATAAAGGTACGGGAACATATCGAGCGAGGCGGGGATGATGAATGATTCATCGAAGCCAATCGCCAACGGTCCGCCGGTGACTTTTTTATCATAATCAATCTGCCAACCATCGCCGCGCGCCGCGCCCGTCTTGGGTTTGCGTTTCTCGCCATTGGGCAGCAGTTGCCAGCCGAGCCCCAAGTGCCATTTGCCGACGACCGCCGTGTGGTAGCCGTTCTTCCGCAGGAAACCGGGCACCGTCAGCCGCTTGCGTTCGATCAACGGCTCCGACATCCCCCAAAGCACGCTCTTCTTCAATGTGCTGCGCCAGTTGTAACGCCCCGTGAGAATGCCGTACCGCGTGGGTGTGCAGACCGACGACGTGGTGTGCGCATCGGTAAACCGCATGCCCTCCCGCGCCAACCGATCGCAATGCGGCGTGGCCGCCTTGCCCCCCGCGTGCGAAAGATCGCCATACCCAAGGTCATCGGCGAGGATGTAAATGACATTGGGTTTATCCACCGCGTGAATGATGAACACAGAAAAAAACAGTGCGAGTGGAAAGCGTAAATGCATCCCCAAGAGTAGCACGCCACCTCATCGATGGCAAGGGTATGGCGGTTTCTCCGAAACCGCCGCGGCGCCCGCCGAGCGGGCGCCCCACCCAGGGGGGGTTTTAAATTTTGTTTGGGCCAAC
>CAZJRV010000152.1:0-5147 GCA_964548235.1 uncultured Verrucomicrobiota bacterium | reverse complement strand
GCGGCGCGCTCGGAGAGCGCGCCCTACCTTGGGGTGTTTGAAATTTTGGTTCGGCCAAGGTGCACGCGGTTTTTGTCGGTCCACGTGTACCAGAGATGGTTGCTGCTGATGAGGGCGCGGGGCATGCCGCTGCTGCGGGCGGTGTTGATGGGGGTGAGGGTGGCCTGGCGGATGCGGTGGCCGGTGTGGGAAACTTGGGCGAGTTGGAGGGTGGCTTGGTTTTTGTCCTGAGCGATCCAGAGGGTGTAGCTGGCGGATGCGGTGCAGACGGTAACGCAGCGGCCGATGGGGTTGTTGGCGTCGAGCACGATTTCGCGGGTGGACTTGGGCTGGTCCGTGCAGGATAGGTGCAGGATGACCTTCGCCTTTTGGTTGGCTGCGGTGTAGCGGCTGATGGCGATGTGGCGGCCGTGGGTGGCGAGGCTGGCGCCGTTGACGGGGCAGGCGGGGAAGAGCCAACCATCGGCGTGGACGGGCGCGGGCGCGGTCCAGCCGGTGGAGGTGCGGCGGGTGAAGCTGATGTCGCGAATTTGCTTGGGCGTGCGGTCGCGGTAAATGACCATTGGCCCATCGGGCAATTGCGCGGCGGAGACAGGGCAGCAGGTGCAGACGTCTTCATCGAGCACGCGCTCATCGGTGATTTTATTGCCCGCAAGCAGGGCGGTGCGCAGCATCATTTTGCCGCCGGGCTTGCCCATCGCGCGGCCATCGAGCCAGAAAGCGCGCACGTGTTTGCCGTCGGGCGCAAAGGAAACAAACCCGTGCTCGGTGGAGCTGGTGTCGCGGTGCAGCCAACCCATCGGTTGCCAGGTTTTGCCACGATCCGTGGAGCGCACGATGCGGATGCCGTACGCGTAGGTTTTGCTGCTGATGCGCTCGAGCCAATGGGCATAGAGATCGCCAGAGGGCGCTTCGATGACAGAGGGAATGTCGGCCCAGTTGGCGAACATTTTTTTGGAGGTCACAATAGTGTGGGCTTCGCCAAAAGATTTGCCGTTCCAAAGGGCCATCCGCAGGCTGGAGGATTTGTCGGCCTGTCGCTCGATCCAGCTCAAGGCAAAGCCATCGCCCACCGTGCATAGATTGGGTGCGAGTGAATTGGCCGCAGCGGGGGTTTTTACAAATTCAGGTGACGGTGCGGCTGCCTTTGTGGGAATGGAAAGGCTGAGCATCAGCGCACAGAAACTGATTGCCCCAATTGCTCGCGATTGAAATCTCATTTACCGAATTCGAAAATTCATCGGGTGCAACATCCACATTTGCATTCGCTTGGGGCGGGCTTTGGTTTGGCGGGCGTTGTGGAGGAGGAACTCGAGAGGCTTGGTGTCGAAACCGAGGGCGTTGAGTTTGGTGAGGTGCTTGGTGAGTGCGCCCTGGAAAATTTCATCTTCGTCGTCGCCGAGCAGGCCGGAGAGGTCGAGGCCGGTGCTGGCCTTTGGGAGGTGCTTGATTTCCACCTTGTCGCCCTCGCCGAGCTTGGCTTGGGCGCGGATGTAATCGATGCCGGCGGTGAGCCCGCCAATCTTGTCGATGAGGCCGAGTTCCTTGGCTTGTGCGCCGGACCACACGCGGCCGCCGGCCATTGATTTGAGTTTCGCAACGGGAATGTCGCGCGCTTTGCTCACGCGATTCAAAAAGAGATCGTACACGGCATCGACGTGGGTTTGCATCTTTTGCATTTCCTCGTCGGACCACGGTTTGCCCATTTGCATTTGGCGCGCGGCATCGTCGATGGCGACGGTTTCCAGATTGACGCCCACGCGGCGCAGGAGGGTGTCGAAGCTCAGCTGCATTCCAAAGACGCCGATGGAGCCGGTGATGGTGTCGGCATCGGCATAGATGGGGGCATCGACGCAAGCGACGAGGTAACCGCCGGACGCGGCGACGTCGCCCATTGAAAAGACGACGGGCTTTTTGGCGGCGAGATTCTCGATGGCCACGCGGATATTTTCGCTGGCGGTGGCGCTGCCGCCGGGGGAGTTGATGCGCAACACGACGCCCTTCACTTGCGCGTCATCACGCAATTCGTTGAGAGCTTTCACTGCGGGGCCGTCAATGATCTGGCCGGCAACGGCTTTTTGGCCGTCCATAATTTCCCCGGCAAGATGGTAAACGACGATGGTGGGTTTGGTGTGCTTGTCGTTTTTTTCACCGCCGCCGGACAACAGCTTGAACACATCCGTGAGGCCGAAGGATTTCGGTTTCTTTTTCTTGGGCTCGGTCCACTTGACTGCGCCGCCGATGCGGGCATCAATCGCCTCACGCATCCGGCCGGGTTCGACGAGGTTATCAACCAAGCCGTTTTGCTTCGCCGTGGCAGGGAGCATGAGGCGGTTTTGCTGCAGCTTGCGGACGGTCTTGGGTGGGAGTTTTCTGCCGACAGCGATTTGGGCCACGGCGGCATCGTTCATTGAGGTCAGCATTTTTTCGTAATGTTGCCGCAGATGGACGGACATGGACGAGCGCGTGAAAGGCTCCACTGCGCCTTTGAAATCGCCCGCGCGGATGGCCATCACGTTGACGCCGACGAGGTTGAAGAGATCCTTGTAAAACGTGTGCGCCATCGTGGATGAGGGGATGTCCACCATGCCGTCGCTGGACAAAAAGATTTTGTCGCACGTCGCGGCCACACACAGCGCAGAGGTATCGAGCGAGCCCGCCCACGCGATGGTCTTGATGCCGGCTGCTTTCAGGTTAGCCATGCGTTGTGCGAAATCGCGGGTCTGCACGCGGCTCAGCGAAAAGGGCTGGGACAAATCGAGCACGAGGGCATCGATCTCCTTCGCCTTGGCAAGGCCATCGATGTGATCGGCGAGCTTGAAATACGACTTTGAGCTCAGCCCACCACCGAGCACGAGCGACAACGGATCCAGCGATGAAGATGGCAATTCCGAATACGCCCCGCGCAGGGTGAGGTGATGGATCACCTTGGCGTCATTTTCTTGGGCGGCGGCTTTGGCCACGGGAGCACCAAAGTGCAGCAGGCCAAGTGCGGCAATCATCAGGGCTGCGGTCCGCGTTTGAGTTTTTATCTGAGTATTCATATGATTCATTTTTGGAAATCGGTTATGCCAACCGTATACAAGTAATTTTGTAAATGGTTACAGTCGGCGGCGTTTATGACAAACATCAATTTGCTTCGGGCCGAAGCGTTTGCAGCCAACCGACCAAATCGACGAGCTCCTGCGGAGTGAGGGCTGCATCGAGTCCGGCGGGCATCAGCGAGAATTTCGATGCTTTCCGGGACTGGATGTTTGAAATCGGAATGGCTTGGCGCAAGCCGCCGGGAATGCGGAGGGTCAATACGGTTTTCGTTTCGCCAGTTACGAAACCGATCAATTCCGTTCCGTCTTTCAATTTCACGGTCACTCCTTCGTAACCGAGGCTAATGGTTTCGCTCGGCTTTTGGATTGCCGCGAACAATTGCTTTGGATCCAGTTTGGCGCCGATGGCGGAAAGGTCCGGTCCGAAATCAAGCCCATCGCCATTCACTTTGTGGCAGGTAATGCAGGCGGCCTTCTGAAACGCCGCCTTGCCGCGGGAGGCATCCGGCTTGGCGGCCAACAGTTTATCCAAGGGCCAACGCTTGGCGCCGGGCGCGAGTAATCGCAGTTGTTCATCGGCAAACATACGCGTGTTGGGGTTGGGAGACAGGGTGAGGCTTCGCAGTGCCGGTTCGTGAAACTCATTCGGCAATTTTTTCTGCTGCACCAATTGCATCAACGTATTGGCGCCCGCGATACTTTGGCTCAGGCTGGCGATCGCTTGCAGGCGCACGGGCGCGGGTTGCGCATTGTCCGTGGCCACCGTTCGCAGCAACGCCACGGATTGAGGATTGCCAATCGAACCAAGCGATTTGATCAATGGCAATGTGTTCCGGGGTTCCTTCAAGGCCGCCACGATGCGGGCACTTTCTTTGAAGGCATAGATTTGGTGCAGGGCTCGAATGCCCGGCACCTGACCGGGGTGGGCGATGGCCATTTCAATTAGATGGCTGGAGAGATCACGCCGGTTGAAGCGGGCCACCAAGTCCACAAAGGTAACGGTGCCTTTGCTGGCCAGCAGGACGGCTTCGGCCTGTTGCTGAATCGCCGGGTGCGCCTTGAGCATTGCCGGCGTGGCGCGGCGGAATGCCTCAAGGTAAGTGGCCGGGTGAGGTTTGGCATCACCGTTCAACACAGCGAGCACGGCGGACTCCCGGACTTTGGCAGGATGAAAATCCAGTGCCCGCAACAAGCGTGGATGTTCCGCGCCAGCAACCTTCGGATCCAACAATAATTCAGCGAGCAGCGCCGCCGCTTCGGGGGCGCGCGATCGCCAGACGATATCCCGCCCCGCACGCGTCTTCCATTGGGCGCCGGTTTGTTTCAACCAAGCGGCGAGGCAGGCGCTTTCCTTGCCGCGCTCACCGATACCTAAAGCCTCCAAGTACCACCGATCGTTTCCATCGTGTTGTTCGGCGAGGGTCACCCAAATCGCAACTGCTTCCGCCGAGGTGAGCCGGTGCAGTGACACCGCGCATTCTCGGCGAACGCTCGCAGACGCATCGCGCGCCAATTTTTGTGCAATCGGCTCCACCGGCAATTGGTGCCGCCGCGCCAGGCGCAGAGCCAAGCCTCGGATGTCTGCTGAGCCATCGACCATCGCTTGTTCAACGGCTCCCGGGGCCCCGTTCTTTTGCGCGGCCAACGCCCACAATGCCCGGGCCCGGAAGCGTGGATTCTCGTGTGTGGCCAACGCCTTCAATGCAGCGGTTGCACGGTCCTGCATCCCAAGCAGCGCCGTCCACGCCCGGTAACGCGCGGACAGGTTCGGGCTCCGCAGTGCCGCGACCGCACCTTCCGCGGTTTTGTAATTATAAGCTCGAACCGTGTATGAATGATTCGGCGGTGCCACGCGAAAGATTCGGCCCGCGTCATTGAGAGTGCGATGGCAGCAGTCCACCGGGTCAAACCAATCGGCGATAATCAGCGATCCATCCGGTGCCACGGACACGTCGCACGGGCGATAGTTTCGATCGACTTGGCTGCGGGCGACATCCACGATCCGGGCCTTGTACCCCGCGCCGCTGGACTGGACGGGAAACGCCCACACCACGTTGCGGCCCGGTTCGGCGTGGATGAGCTGGCCGCGAAACGGTTTGGGCA
>CAZJRV010000151.1:6508-7126 GCA_964548235.1 uncultured Verrucomicrobiota bacterium | reverse complement strand
TCCTCTTTGCCGTACTTCAACCGCGGCTTGCGCGTTTTGTTGTTTGCGCCAAACACTTCCACCAACAGCACGCTGTGATGTGCCACCACGGCGCGGCCGCTTTCGCTGATGAGATTCGGATGAGGCACGTCCTCGGCATTGCAAACTTCGGCGACAGTTTGCACGACGTCGTTGGTGTATTCCTGCAGCGAATAATTCGCGGAACTTTCGAACGCGGCGCGCGAGCCATCGTAATCCACCGCCAGCCCGCCGCCCACATCGAGGTATTCCAGCGGGAACCCAAGCTGCCGAACCTTCGCATAAAACCGCGCGCCCTCCTGCACGGCTTTGCGCACGGTGAGAATGTCGGGCACTTGCGAGCCGATGTGAAAATGCAGCAACCGAAAACAATCCTCCCAACCCTCCGCGCGCAGCAGCTCGATGGCGGCCATTAGCTCGGCGGTGTTGAGGCCGAACTTCGCGTCCTCGCCGCCGCTGTCCGCCCACTTGCCGGTGCTGCGGCTGAGCAACCGCATCCGAATGCCGAGCTGCGGGCGCACGCCCTCGCGTTTGGCCACCGAAATAATCCGACGCAATTCGTCGGGCTTTTCCACCACCAAAACCACCTGCCGCCCGAGC
>CAZJRV010000151.1:0-6457 GCA_964548235.1 uncultured Verrucomicrobiota bacterium | reverse complement strand
GAGCCGCGTGCCCATCAGCGCGGTGCGGATAAAAGCATCGTCTTTGTAGCCATTGCAAATCAACAAACTCCCCGGTTCATTTTGCAACGCCAACGCCGCGTGCAGTTCCGGTTTGCTGCCCACCTCCAGCCCGAATCCGTGCGGCCGGCCGGCATCGAGAATTTCCTCCACCACTTCGCGCAGCGTGTTCACCTTCACCGGGAACACCCCGCGATAGCGCCCGTGATAATCGTGCGCCTCAATCGATCTGCCGAACGCCGCGCAGATCGCCTCCACGCGATGCCGCAAAATATCCTGAAACCGCACCAGCAACGGCGCTTTCAATCCCCGCTGGCGGGCGGTGGCCAGCACGTTCAACATCTCCACCTCCGCGCCGGCCGCCTGTTGCGGGCGCGCCACCACGCGGCCGGCGGCGTTGATGCCAAAATAATCCGCGCCCCAGCGGTCGATATTGTACACGCTGCGCGCGTCGTCAATCGTCCACTCACCGTTCAAATCATGGGGGCCAACTTCTGGCATGGGCGGGCATTTTAGGCCCAAAAAAATGTTTTTCAATCGCGGCATTGCAAAAAAATCCCACTCGGCCTTTTATGCCGCATGCCGAAGGCGAAACTGCAATCCATCGTGGCCCACTGCGACAAGACCCTTCGCCTCAACGCCATTGGCGATTACGACGGCGCGCATAACGGGTTGCAGGTCGAAAACAACGGCCAAATCACCCGCATTGCCGCCGCCGTGGACGCCTCGCTGGCCACCGTGCGAATGGCCGCAAATGCGAAGGCGGATTTGTTGGTCGTCCATCACGGCCTCTTTTGGAATGCGCAACATCCGTGGACCGGCCTCAAGCGCACGCTCATCGGCGAGTTGGTGAAAAACAATCTCGCCGTCTACAGCGCCCATTTGCCGCTCGACGCCCATCCGCGCCTTGGCAACAACGCCGGTCTTTGCAAGGCGCTGAAGTTCACCAAGCCCAAACCGTTTTTTGAAGAACACGGCGCGCCCATCGGGCTGCGAGTGAGCACGCGTTTGTGCCGGGATATTTTAAGCAGCCGCTTGAAAACCATCCTTGGCGCACCGCCCACATTGCTGCGCGGCGGGCCGAGTGTTTGCAAAAAGATTGGCATCGTCACCGGCGGAGCCGGTGGCAGCATCGCGCGCGCGGCGGCGGAGGGGGTGGACACCTTCATCACCGGCGAAGGCCCGCACTGGACGGCGGCGCTGGCGGAGGAATTGGGGATCAACGTTTTTTACGGCGGCCACTACGCGACCGAGACTTTCGGCGTGAAGGCGCTGGCGGCTCATCTGTCGAAGAAGTTTCGTCTGCCGTGGAAGTTTCTGGATCATCCGACGGGACTGTGATTTCCAAATCTGCCACTTCCACTTCTTCTGGCTCATTGTCGTCATCCTCCTCACGCCGCCGGCTCGGGACAAAAATCAACAACGCCCCCAGCACACCCGCCAAGCCCAACCCCGCGAGGCTAATCCGAATGCTTCCCGCTGGCGGGGCAAACTTAAATTCCACCGTGTGTTTCCCGGGCGACAAATGCACGCCACGCATCAAATAATTCGCCCGCAATAATTTTGCCGGCTTGCCGTCCACCGTCACTTGCCACGCGGGATGATGCTTGTCATTGAGCATCAGCACCGTGGAGTAATCCGCGTCCGTGGAAATCACCACGCGCTTGGGGTCATAAAACTCATACCGCGCGGGCACGACCTTTGCATTCGCATACTCAAAATCCGGCGCGGGAATTTTCTCCGCCACCAACACCTCCCGGTGCGGATCCCATTCCGGATCCGGCAAGGTCGCCAGCGCCGTTTCATCCGCCACCCCACTGCGCCAATGCGCGTACACCCCCGCCCGCGGCAATGCATCCTCAAACTCCACCAACGCCAGCAGGCCTCGCGGCGTGGCTTTGGCTGTGTAATTGGGAATCCCGTTTGTGATGCCCGGGCGCGCCACAAGATTGAATGCCTCCCGCAGACGAAACGCATTGGTGTGCGTGCTGAACATTTTGGGCAATTCCGGGAGGATGCTGACGCGCCCGCCCAACAGCCAACGCGTGCTGGTCAGCTCCATCGACCGGCGAGGATTCACTCCCACCGCTGCGCGAAAGGCGGCATTTTCCGGTGCCACCCGCGGTTCCTGAATCAGGTCAATCGTGTGCACGCGATGCCACGGAAAAAGGCCCTGTTTCCAGTCCGTTTGATACACCTGAAAAAACAATTGCAGGTGCTGCGACTGCGCGTTCAAACCGGCAATGCCATTTTCCAGCTGGTTTTTCTTGATGGAATCCACTGTTTCTTGATGCTGCAAAATCAACCGCTGTTGCTGCTGCGCCAACGTGCGCATCTCAGACATCATCACGCCTTGCACAAACTGCACTCGCTGTTCGTACGGCCGTTGGCTCAGGATGTGCACGATGTCGTTTGATGCGTATTGGGTGAGATAATTAAAGTGAACAATAAACGGAGAACTTCCGCGCACAAGATCCGCGCACAAGAGCACACCACAAGCCACCCAAACCCACGCTGCGCGCACCCCGGCCATCATCAGCGCCATCCAGCCCACCGCCAACATCAGGAACAAAAATGCCACTCCCCCAGCCTTAATGCTGTGCGCCGCCATTTCATTTGCCGCCCCCTTCGCAAACCCAAGCGAATCGATGAGATGCATCCGCAGATCTGGAAGGGAGACGAGATAGATCGTCCAAGCCATCAACGCAACACACACAAATCCCAATACCCCGATGCCCCAAGTGCGGTTCCAGCCACGCAGCCCGGCCAGACGCTTGGGAAGGGAAATTCTCGAGGGTGCATTGGATAAATAAGCCCGCGCCATGCCTTCCAGCCCATACACAAACAGCACCCCCAGCGCCACGTTCATCGGGTGCATGAATTTGATGGGGTTGCGGATTGTATCTAAAAAAGGCAATTTATATATTAACTGATAAAATGGCGCATGATGTCCCCAGGCCAGCAGAAGGCACGCGAGCGCGCCGGCGGCCCAAAGCCAAATCCAGCGCCGCTCGGCAGGGCTGAACACTCCCTGCGGACGCAGGCTTTGGAACACGGCCCACGCCCCGGCCAACAGAACCAGCAGTCCCGCGTACAGGCCGGGATAGGCATGGCGACGGAAGGGTGCGCGCTGTGAGCCGGCCACCTTGGCGTAGGAATCCAGGGCGTTGGCGTGGCTGCGAGGGTTTTCCGCCAAGGCGCGGGCATAGGCTGGTTCCTGTCCCACGCCGCCCCAATAACGCTGGGCATTGTCCACCGGCAGATTGAGCCAGCCGTGGGGATTGTCACGATAGCCAAACAGGCCCGGTATGCCCAGCCGCAGGGTTTCCCCCGGTGGCACGCTCCATTGCGTGGCGGCGTCAAATTGTTGCTGCCGAATTTGTTCGAGCTGGGCTTGGCGCTGATTTTCCACCTCGGACAACAGCTGTTGTTTCTGGAAATTGTCCAGATCGGTTGCTGATTGAATTTGCTTGCGGGCTTGTTGCACGGCTTCATCCAGTCGTTTCAAGGGGGACGCCTTCATGGCGGCAGCCGTGCCGCCGGCGGTTTGGAACAGATTCACCAGCGTGTGACCGGCCATGAGAGCAGCTGCCATGGCGACAACGGCCACCTTGGCAAAACCGCGTATAGCGTGGGGGACGAGGGGGCCGGTTTCTTGTCCGTCACGGTTGAACACAGCCACAAACACCACCGCCGCCACGCACAGGCTGAAGATACCGCCGACATCAAAGCTCTCCATCACGCCCTGTCCGAGTGCCAAGCCGCCCAGCGCCGTCCAAGCCCAGGCGCGCCAGCCGGTTTGGCGCAGGCCATGAAACACCGCCGCCAAACACAAACACGCCCCCGCAGCGCCGAGCGGCACGCTGGGCAATCCCCACGTGGCGTGCGTGAGCAAATCGCCATTAAGTGCCAACGCCAGCGCGCCGAGCACGCAGACCGGTTGCGAAAGACGCATCGTGCGAAAGAGCAGCCAGCTGCTGAACCCCAGCAACAACAAAGCCATCGGAGCGTAGGTTTTGGCGAAGAGAACCGGGGCGCTGTCGCCGCCCAGCGCGAGACAAATATCGAAATAGGCTTTGGTGAAGTTGGGCATGGCCGAGGGCACTTCGCCGCCGATCCAGTTTTGATCCTGCCAAAAACTCCAGCCCGATTTTTCATCAAAGGCATGGGACTGAATGCCGGCGAGAGGGGAGTCGTTAGCAAAAATCACCTGCCCGCGCTCAAGGCTGCCACGAAAGAGAAAGCCCAGCGCCAAAGCTAGGCAAGCGATAACCACAAAGGCATCGAGCCATTTTTGGGAACGGGGTTCGCCTGAAGATTCCGACATCACCAACCTCAGCGACGAGCTTGCCCCGAAACGCCGCGCAACGCAACGGCCAAGTTGCCAAGCATCCCTGCCCACGGGCCGGTGATGGCGCGGGTGGCCTGATCAATTTCATTCAGATAATGCGGCGATTCGTCCATCGATTGGCTGCGCTTCACCCGGCTCCGCGCAGCGAGCAGGCAACGTTGGCGAAAATTCCACAGCCAACCGCCCAAACCGGTTTTCTCCAGCAACGCCGAGGCGGCCACCATCGCCTGCCATTCATCGGCAATGACAGCAGCCGGCTCGCGGCGGTTTTTCGAAGTGGTGGTGTGCTCGTGCCGACGGTATTCGCAAAGGGCCGCAGGCACCTCAATGACCGCATCGCAGCTCGCGGCAAGTTCCGCGTAAAACACCGCATCAGCGCATTGGATAAAGTGCGTGTAAAACTCCACCGGCAATGGCGAGCGATTAGTTTTCATCAAAACCGCCGGCAAACAAATTGTCCGCAGGTCGGCCTGATCGGCGATGAATTTTTTTTGTGGAATCGAAACGGGCGCGCCGCCGGGGACGATGGCAAACGGACACATCAAGTCCCCACCTTCCAGCAACACGCCATCTGCGCCAATGACTTCGTACGCCGAATAAACCAACGCACGCCCATTCACGTCTTCCAGCGGCTCGAGCATCCGCTCATAAAACTCCGGCTTGATGATGTCATCCGCCGTGAGCAGGTGCAGCACATCGGCCTCTTCGGCAAAGCGCAGGGCGTTGTTAAAATTTTCCGTGGAGCCAACATGCTCATCAGTGAGCCGCCACTCGAAGCCCTCTTTTTCAAACGCCTTGGCAATCCGATGGGTGCCATCGGTGCTGCAATTGTCCTGAATGATGACGCGATCGGGTCGGCGAGTTTGGCTGGCAACGGATTCCAGCGTGGCCTCAAGAAACCGTTCTCCATTGTAAACGGGTATGACTGTGACTAGCCGGCTCATGAGCTCATCAATTCATTAAACGCCAAGAATGCGGCGCAAAGTTTCCACCACGCGCTGCACCTGTTCGTGCGTGAGGTTCATCGCCGAGGGCAGGTTGATGCCCCACGGGCTGAGATGGTAGCTGGTTTCGTTGCGCTTCCATGCCGCCTTCGCTTCCGCCTGGCCTTCGTACGCGGGCAGACTGCTCAGCGGATGAAACATCGGCCGGCTGTCGATGCCTTCCTTGTCCAATGCCGCCATCAATTCTTCCTTCGGCCACTCCAGCATCGGATCGAGCACCGCAGTGACCATCCAAAATGTGTTCTTCGTGTTGGCCGGCTCGTGGTTGAGGATGATGCCCTCGATGCCCGACAGCGCATCACGGTACCACGCAAATACTTCCCGCTTGCGGGCAACCAATTCCTCCGCACGCTCCACTTGCGCCAAGCCAATCGCCGCAGCGACTGGCGGCATTTTGTATTTGAAAGCGACTTCGTTGTTTTTGAAATGGACGTCGCCCGGCGCACGCCCGTGATCACGCAACTGCATCACGCGCGCGTACAATTCGCCGTCATCAGTCACCAGCATCCCGCCTTCGCCGGTGGTGAAAGTTTTGGAGCCGTGAAAACTAAACGTCGCCACATCGCCCAACGCGCCCGCCTTGCGTCCGTCAAATTCACTGCCAATCGCCTCGGCGGCATCCTCGATGATCTTCAAGCCAAACTCATCCGCGATGGCCTGCAGTGCAGGATAATCAGGCATACCTCCGTACAGATCCACCGGCAAAATGGCCTTTGTATTTTCAGTGATGCACGCGCGCACACTGTCGGCGCAGAGGCCCCAGGTTTTTTCATCGATATCTGCAAACACCGCCGTGGCGCCGACATACGAAATTGGTGCGGCACTGGCGATCCACGTGAGGTCGGGCACAATCACCTCATCATCCGCGCCAATGCCCAGCCCGGCGAGCGCAAGATGCAATCCGGAAGTGCACGAAGGCAAACTCACCGCGTGTTTCACGCCAATGTATTCGGCAAACGCAGCCTCAAACCGGCGCGGATATTCGCTGGCGCGCGCGTACCAACCGTTCGCCGCCGCGTCGGTGGCGTAATCAATTTCCCGCTGCGTGATGCTCGGGCCGGCGATGGGGATGCGTTCGCTCATC
>CAZJRV010000150.1:4740-7150 GCA_964548235.1 uncultured Verrucomicrobiota bacterium | reverse complement strand
GGCGGCGAACAGCAAAATCTTGACGAAGATTTTCTAACCGCCCTCGAGCACGGAATGCCCCCCGCCGGCGGCATCGGCATCGGCATCGACCGCCTCTGCATCATGCTCCTCGGCCAGGAAAGCATCCGCGATGTGATCCTGTTTCCGCAGTTAAAGCCCCGGGAAGAATGATTTTCAGACACGGATTTCACAGATTATCACGGATGGAAAAATCTGTGTAAATTCGTGAAATCCGTGTCTCAATTAAAAGCCGCCCAATCCACCGGCTCATTCAAATCAACCCGAGGCACCTCCGCCGTCACGCTCTCCGGATATTTCTGCGCGGCACCGGTGTTAAAAACCAGCACACGATCCTTTGCTTTCACCTTCCCCTGCCCCATCAACTGATCCAGCACCCCAAGGCACACCGCCGTTTCCGGGCACACCGCAATTCCCTCCTTGGAATTAGCCAACCGCATCCACCGCGGAATCTCCCCCTCCGGCGCGCTCATTGCCAGCCCGCCGCTTTCACGCACCGCATCCAAAATCATAAAATCCCCCACCGCCCGCGGCACCCGCAACCCACTCGCGATCGTGGCCGCGTTGGCCACGCGCTTGGCGTGACGCGCGCCGCTATCAAACGCCTTCACAATCGGCGCGCATCCATCACTTTGGCACGCAACCATCTTGGGGCGCTTGCCGCTTTTCAGCCAACCCAACGCTTCCAATTCCGCAAACGCCTTCCACATTCCGATCAACCCCGTGCCGCCGCCGGTGGGATACAAAATCCAATCCGGCAATTCCCATTCAAACTGCTCGGCCAACTCCAGCCCCATCGTTTTTTTGCCCTCAATGCGATAGGGCTCTTTCAGGGTCGAAACATCGAACCACCCCATCGCCTCCGCCCCCTCACGTATGAGCCGCCCGCAATCGTCAATCAACCCGTTCACCGCAAACACTTTTGCGCCGTGTAACAAACATTCCTTTTGGTTAATCACCGGCGTGTCCTCCGGCATAAAAACAAAACACTCCATCCCCGCCCGCGCCGCATACGCCGCCAGTGCGCCACCGGCATTGCCCGCAGTGGGAGCTGCCAGCCGTTTCAATCCCAATTCATTCGCCATCGTCACCGCCATCGCCATTCCGCGCGCTTTGAAACTCCCGGTCGGCAAACGACTTTCGTCCTTGATGAGCAGATTCTCCAGGCCGAACTCCGCCCCCAACCGTTTGGCGGGAAGAATAGGCGTGATCGTTTCCGTGAGCGAAACAATGTTCGCCGGATCATCCATTGGCAGCAGTTCCAAATAACGCCAAAGCGTCGGTGGTCGACCAAACAGCGCCTTCTTCGGAAACTCCTTTTTCACCAAGGCCAAATCATACCGCACCCAAAGCGGCCGCGAACAGCGCGCGCACAAACCATGCACCTCGCCGGCGGGATATTCCGTGCCACAATCAGCACACTCCAAATGAGTCACAAAAGGCATGCGCGAAGGAAACGCATTTAGGCGTGTGCCGTCAAGTGGTTGAGACGTGCTGTACTTGTCCACGGACGCGCGCAGCGCGTCCCTACCGTGAAGCAGGCTTGAACACACACCGTCAAATCAGGCAAAGTCCCCGCCGCATGGCGCGGAAAATTCGCATGGGCTTTATCGGCGTGGGTTCGATGGGCTTCAGTCATTTGCAGTTGTTCCACGAGGACTGCGGCAAATACGCTGAAGCCGTGGCCGTGTGTGCCCGCGATGCCGGACGCATCAATCGCGCCATGGAAGTCGCGCCGGAAATGACATTGTTCAAAAAAGAAATCGACCTCATCCAAAGCGACCTTGATGCAGTCGTGATTTCCTCGCCCAACTTTACCCACGTCCCCCTCGCGCTTGCCGCCTTGAAAGCGGGCAAACATATTTTTCTGGAGAAACCCGTCGGCATCACCCCCGCCGAATGCCACAAGCTCCTGCGTGCCTCTCAGCGCAGCGATCGCGTGTTGATGATTGGGCACGAACTGCGCTACTCGCCCTATTTTGCAAGATTCAAATCGTTAATCGACGCCGGCGCGGTGGGCGCGCCGCACATGACTTGGTGCAAGGAATTCCGCGGCCCTTTCCAGCCCAAAAGCCGCGATTGGATTCAAGACCGGCGCAAAAGCGGCGGCTGTCTCGTGGACAAAAATTGCCATCATTTTGATCTCATGAATTGGTGGCTCGGCGCGCGCCCCAAGCGCGTCAGCGCCTTTGGCAGCAACGCCGTCAACCGCGTCATCCCCGGCCCCAATCAGGCGCACGACCACGCCACCGTCAGTTGGGAATACGATAACGGTGCGAAAGGCACGCTGCACCTCAGCCTCTTTGCGCACGAGCCGCCAAAGGAAACACTGGAAATGGGTGTCGTTGGCGATGCCGGCGTGCTCCAAACCGACCTCGACAACCTGAAAATT
>CAZJRV010000150.1:0-4730 GCA_964548235.1 uncultured Verrucomicrobiota bacterium | reverse complement strand
AAGGCCACGACAAACCGCGCGTGATTTCCGTTAACGCCAAGCGCGGCATCGGCTGGGGCGGGCATTTGGGCTTCGCGGAAATGCATCCCGCATTCGTCCGCGCAATCCAAAAAGGGAAAGCACCGCTTACTTCCGTGCCCAACACAATGGATGGCACGCTGCTGGCGATTGCCGCCGAGGAATCCATTCGCAAAAAACAAATCATCACCATTAAATAAATGAGCAACCATCCGATCACCGAAAAACTTTTGAACGGCACTCTCATCCGCGAACCCGTAGGCGATGAACAAGGCTATTGGTCCGGTGCGCCCGGCTGGACGTGGGACGAAACCGACCAAGCCGCCTACGTGTGCTACCGCATCCGCCGCCCACGCGGCGTGGAGCCCGATCGCGGCGGCGAATCCCGCATCGCCAAGACGACCGATTTTGAAAATTTTGAAGATGTATGGAGCGCGCAAAAAAGCGATTACAATTCCGCTTCCATCGAAAAAAGCATCCTCAAGCGCGGCCTCGATGGACAGTGGCGTTACTTCACCAGTTACGTCGCGCCAGAGGATGGCCGATGGTGCACCACCGTTAACACGGCTGAAAGCATTGAAGCGCTTGATCCTGCGAACACCCGGCGCCTGTTCACCGCCACGGATCTTGGCCTCGAAGGCGTGAAGGATCCGTGGTTGATGGAACTGGACGGCACGTATCATTTGTTTCTCAGCGTGGCCATCAACACCGCCAACACCCGTGACAGCTCGCACGAGACGCTGGATATTTTCAACACCGGCGAATGCAAAAGCGCCACCGCCCTCGCCACCTCCACTGACCTCGACAACTGGGATTGGCAAGGCATCGTCCTCCAACCCGAGGGCGACACCGCATGGGACAAATACTGTCGCCGCATCAACAGCGTGCTGCCGCTCGCGGGGAATTATTATGCCTTCTACGACGGCAGCGAAGGCCATCACCAAAATTACGAGGAACGCACCGGCCTCGCTGTTTCGGATGATTTGCGGAAATGGAAAATATTGACCCCCGATGCCCCGTGCATCACCAGCCCGCACACCACCGGTTCACTGCGCTACATCGACGCGCAACATCATGGCGATGAAATCATCTTCATGCACGAACTCACCCGCGAAAACGGCTCGCACGAAATGCGGTTGACGAAGTTTGCGGCCGATGGGTTTTCGTTGGATTGAATTATTCCGGCAATTCCTTGCCTTTTGTCTCCGGCAAATAAGCGACCGCAATGAGCCCGAGCAGAAAAGTGGTGCCGAGCAGCGAAAGTGCCTCTCGAATTGGAAATCCTTCGATGGATTTCACAATGCCCGAAAGGATCAGCATCGGCGCGGCAACAATCCTCCCGACATTGAAACAAAAACTCGTGCCCGTTGCTCGCAAGTGATTGGGAAATAATTCGGGAAAATAAACCGCGTAGCCCGCGTGCATGCACAGCGTGAAAAAGCCGAACACCGGCAGAAAGCACAAAAGTTGATTGTAGGTTTGCGGCAAAAAGCAAATAACCGGCACCACCAAAAATGCACCCAAATGGCCGAGGATAAACGCCTTGTGCCGGCCAATCCGCGCGCAAATTGGCCCAAACAAAAGTAACCCAATTCCCGCACCGGTGGTTTGCACAATGCCGTAGGCGAACTTTGATTGCTTGGCCGCCTCGGCCGCACTCGCGCCTTCGGCCAGCAACATATCCTTCGCCAACCCTTGCGTGGCGATTCCCACCGCCCAAAAACTTGCCAATCCCACCGCCGCCAGCATCATCCCCAACAGCGCGTGTTTGCGCCATTTTTTGTGGCTGAATAAATCGCGATAACTGCCCGCGTTTTTTTGGGAATCTTCAGCCGCCTGTTTCCAACGTTTCGGCTCCTTCACCGAGGCGCGCACCCAGACCACCAAGAGCGCTGGGATGATTCCTATCAAATAAGCATAACGCCATTGTGCCCCAACCGCCATCCCGGCCAGCGCGGCCATCCATGTGCCCACTACGCTGGAGGCGTGGAAAATGCTTCCGGCGTGCGTGCGCGCGTGTTTTGGGAAAATCTCCGCAACGAGGCTTGCTGCAACCGCCCATTCGCCGCCCACCCCCATGGCCACGAAAAATCGCAACGCGGCAATTTGCCACAAGTCGGTTGCGAAATAAGTCAGCCCGGAAAAAAGTGAATATGTGAGAATGGTGGCGATCATGATGGGCCGCCGCCCATAACGATCGGCCAGCGAACCAAAGAGCAATCCGCCCGCGGTGCCGCCTAGCAAAAAGGCGGCGAGAAACCAGTCGCCCCATAAATCCACTTTTGCCGCACGCGCATTATCGTCCGTGATGCCCGACAATAAATCATTGAGCATTTCCCCGCGCGTGAGGTTAAAAATCTGGCCTTCGTAAACGTCAAAAATCCAACCCGCGCAGGCGATCACCAGGATGATCCATTGGTAGCGAGTGATGCCGCGGTACAATTTACGCTCGGGTTCGTCAGACATTTACTGGGTTGCCTCCGGGGGTTGGAGGTTAAAAGTGCCGTGATGCTTGGGGCTGCAGTAGTAGTATTGCAATTGATTGGTGGTGCCGTTGCCGTTGTAGTGATAAAGGCCGCCGGCGAGTTTGCCGAGGTCGGCTTGGCCTTGGAATTGATAATTGCCGTTGGACTCGGTGACGGTCATGTCCAATCCATATCCAAAACTGATGGGCAGAAATCCGAATTTATATTTGGCGTGGAAACGGGTGGCATAAACGTCGCCTTCTTTGCGAGTGATGAGGCAGCGCAGCACGTCGTTGTGTTGATTGAAATCGCTGTGCCATCGGCCGACCCATTGGCCCTCGATGCCGGTGGTGGCCGTTGCGTTATTCCAGTCGCGGTCAAAGGTGGAACAACCCATGCTCAATAAAGCGAAGCCAACTGAAATCATCCATACGCGCGGATTCATGCGCGGACGATAGCGGGTGGCAAGTTCAAAGGCAATGCTCAGGTGAGCGACACGCTGCAATGCGGGCACGGTCCGGGCTGGTCGTTGCGCAGTTTTCCGCCGCATTGGCTGCAGGTAAACCGCTTAGGTTTGAAAAAATGTTTTCCGATTGCCGAAAGGCCAAACCAAAAGATCAGAACAAAAATAACCCCGCTCAAAATTTTATCCTTGGGGGAGTCCTTCAAGCCCATCACCAGCAGCAGGGAGAATAACGCAAGCACCGCAATGAAGCCCTGATACCATGGATTATCCCGTGCCTCGATGGAGCCCCAGCCGGCGGCGGCGATTTTTTCGTGGACAGTGGGTTGAGGGGATTCGAGCACCGGCGGCGCAACGTCTGAGCGCGTAACAACGGGTGGCGGGGGTTCATCGGAAGGCGCGTGACCAATCGTCGATGGCGTGAGGAGCGGCAACGGCGCGAGCTGTGTTATCGGCGGCAGATCGGGTTCGTCGCTGCTGGAAATCCATTCTTCCACGGCGGCCGCGCTGGCGGGGCGGTGGGCGGGGTCCTTGGCAAGGCAGGACATGATCATCGCGCACACGGCGTCGGGCACTTGGTTTTGGAGGCCCAATTCGGAGAGGCGCCCGGCGAGGGGTTTGGCCTCGACGTTGAGGACTTGATAGGTGACATCGCCGCTGGAGAATGGCGGACGGCTGGCGAGCAACTCATAAAAGGTGGAGCCGAGCGCGTAGAGATCATCACTGGCGCGTGGAATTTCACCGCGCATTTGCTGTGGGCTCATGTACAGCGTAGTACCACTGATGCTGCCTTGCATTGAAGATCGGCTCAGGCTGTCTGCCATGGAGGCGGCTATGCCAAAGTCAGCCAGCTTCAGGTTGCCTTGTTTATCGACGATCATATTCGCTGGCTTGAGATCGCGATGGACGATTTTGTTTTGATGGGCGTACTCCAACGCGTCACACAGCTGCGTCATCAACGGTCGCAAGGATTCCCACTTGAAACAATTGCCCGGCTGGGCGAGGCGCATCGTGGCGAGGTCCTGCCCGTCAATGAACTCCAATGTTACAAACGCGGGCTCGCCCGGGGGCTGCACGAGATCATAAATGCGGATGATGTTGTTGTGACTAAGGTGGCGGCTCTTTTGCACCTCGCGTTTCAGGTCCGCAATGGCCACAGCATCATTTGCCATTTCTGGCGGAAGGCGCTTGAGGGCGATTTCCTCGTTCAATTCCTCATCGCGCGCCAACCACACCTCGCCACGGCCGCCTCGGCCAATTTGGCGCACGAGAAGGTATCGTTGCGCCAATAATTCACCCTCCTTCGCCAGCACGCTGGTTGGTGCTTGAAGGGCCAGCCAGCGGTCGCCCACCTGAATGGTTTGGCCGGGGCTTATTCCCAAGCGTCCGCGCACATTCATGCCATCCAGAAAAATGCCGGAGGAGGTGCCGAGATCTTCAATAGCAAGTTCGCCGTTTTGCAAATGCAACCGCGCGTGCTGCGCCTCGGCGTTGCCCAATAAAATAGCCGAGCCAGTTGCCGAACCAATCGCGTGCACGCCTTCGCCAAGGAGAAATTCAGAAATCACCACGCCATCCGAGCCGGCTACCAGCACTTTGATTGCATCCGTGGGCATCGCGGGCTTTTTGAAAGATGGCGGAGAGGGCGGGATTCGAACCCGCGTTACCCGTTATAGGTAAACCAGTTTAGCAAACTAGCGCATTCGACCACTCTGCCACCTCTCCGGTTGGTCGGCGGACAAACTAACGTCCTTTGGCGAGCGAGTCAATCTCTCCACGCCAAT
>CAZJRV010000149.1:0-7178 GCA_964548235.1 uncultured Verrucomicrobiota bacterium | reverse complement strand
ATTCCCGGCTTTACCACTCCAGCACTGTGGCGCCCCAGGTGAGGCCGGCGCCGAAGGCGATGATGAGGATTTTATCGCCGCGCTGTATTTTGCCGGTCTGCAGGGCTTCATCGAGGGCAACGGCGACGCTGGCGGCGGAGGTGTTGCCGTATTTTTCGAGATTCACAAAGACTTGATCTTCGCGTGCGCCAAGCCGGCTGCCGATGGCGCTGATGATGCGCTGGTTGGCCTGATGCGGGATGATGCATTGGATGTGCTCGATGGTGAGGCCGCTGGTCTCGAGCACTTCCTTGGCCGCAGCGGTCATGGCGTTAACGGCGTTCTTGTAAACCTCTTTGCCTTCCATCTTGAGGAAGTGGATGCGCTCGTTTACCGAATCAATCGTGGCGGGTTGGCGGCAACCGCCGCCGGGCATAGCAAGAATGTCAGCTTTGTTGCCATCGCTGCCAAGGCGAGTGGCGAGGACACCGCGGGCGCCTTCGCGGCGTTGAAGCACGGCGGCACCGGCGCCATCGCCGAACAGGACGCAGGTGTTGCGGTCCTGCCAGTCGATGATGGAGGAAAGTTTTTCTGCGCCGATGATGAGGACGTTTTGGTAAACACCACTGGCGATAAAGGCGCGGCCTACTTCGAGGGCATAGATGAATCCGGAACAGGCGGCCTCCAAATCAAAGGCGGCGGCCTTGTTGGCGCCGAGTTCTTTTTGCACCAGACACGCGGTGGCGGGAAAGGGCATGTCGGGCGTGATGGTGGCCACGACGATGAGGTCCAGCTCAGCCGCTTCCAGCCCGGCTTGGGCGAGGGCCTTGCGGGCGGCGTGTGTGGCGAGGGTGGAGGTGTGCTCGCCTTCGGCGGCTATGCGGCGTTGCTTGATGCCAGTGCGGGTGGTGATCCATTCGTCGGTGGTATCCACCATCGATTCCAGATCTGTATTGGCAAGAATGCGTTCGGGGACGTACGAGCCAATGCCGGTGATGGCGCAGCTTTGGAGCTTGTTTTCGTCGCTCATCAATGAACGGCCGTTGCCGGCAGGAAAAATTTAGCTTTGGGCCTTGATGGTGAGCACTTGGCGGCCTTTATAAAAACCGCAGCTCGGACACACGCGATGGGCCTGAGTGGCTTCGCCGCACTGCGGGCAGTCCTGGACTTGGGGCAGCGTAAGCGCGCTATTGGAGGCCAAGCGCTTGCGCCGGCGGCTGCGTGAGGATCTGCGTTTTGGTACGGGCATTGGTTTTCCTAACTTTTTGGTTGCTCCCAGTCATCCAGTTTGCTCCATGCTTCGGAGGGTTCGGACGCGGTTATTGGCGGTGTTTTCTGCTGAAAAACCAACCCTTCGCACGCGGAACCACACAGCGGATGCTGTGGAAGGCCGAGGAGAATATCTTCCCTCAGCCACGGAGTCAAGTCCACGCTGTCGTTGTTTTGCTCGATGGCATCCTCGCCTTTCAGGGGCAATGCGACGACCCATTGGGGCAATTCCAGCGGGTATGAAAACGGCTTGAGACAGCGCGCGCACTCAGCAGAAAAGGTCATCTTCACTTGGCCAAAGGCAATCAGCGTGTCATCGGAATTGCTGACGGCGAGCGAATAAACCATCGGACCATCGGGCCGGGTCAGCGCCTCCTCGTCGCCCAATGACAACTCCAACTCGGCAGGCGTCAATTCACCCTCGAGGTGCAGCGGTTGCTGCTGGAGTTCATCTAAAAAAATCCTGATGCCCATAAGCGTTTCCTTTAATCGCGACTCCCACCCAACGCGCGTTCCACGTGCGGAGGCACGAAGGCGCTGACGTCGCCGCCGAGTTGGGCGATTTCCTTTACCAATTTACTACTGAGGAAGGTGTAGGATTCTCGAGGCATCATGAAGATGGTTTCGATGTCCGGCTTCAGCTTGCGGTTCATCAACGCGAGTTGGAATTCGAATTCAAAATCCGAAACCGCGCGCAGGCCGCGGATGATGGCTTGCGCGTTTTGGTCCTGCGCGAAGTCCACCAGCAACCCATCAAAGGCATCCACCTCCACGTTGTCCAGCCCGGCCACGGCCTCGGTGATTTGTTCCTGCCGTTGTTCCCTAGTGAACAGCGGATCCTTTGAGCTATTCACTGCCACGGCCACGATGACGCGGTCAAAGAGCTTCGCCGCCCGTTCAATCACGTCCAAATGGCCGTTGGTGATGGGATCGAAACTGCCGGGATAAATGACCGTGCGCACGCCGCCAACATCCCGCCCCGCGCCCGCGCGTGCAAGGATTTTCCCGCTGCCCTCGACAAATCGCCCCATTTGGCGTTATATTCACCAAACCGGCCATGCCCGCAGACGAGACACCCCCGCCGCCACCGCCCGAGGAAATTCCTCCGCCACCCCCGGAGGAAACCGCGCCCAATGCCGTGGATGGACCGCGCCGATGCGGCAAGGCCTTTTCCAGTTTGCTGCTTGGGTTCATCGGTTGCCTGCTCGGTGGCGTGGCGCTGGCCGGAATGTATTTCAACCCGGGCGCATCCGAGTCCGTCCAGATCACCGGCAACCTCGATCAAATGCAGGAGGTCGTTGTGCAGGATGCCACCAACCGCGGCCTCAAGATGTTCCTCGCCTCCTTCGGGCAATGGTTCGGCTTCGTTGGCGCCGCCCTTGGGCTGGTAGGTTTCATCCAAGGCCTCACCCATCTTTATCAAGCCAGCGAAAAACTCGTGCTGCCCAAGCGATGGCTCGCCAGTTTTGGCACGCTCTTTTCATTCATCGCCTGTTGCAGCATCCTCGCCGCGCTCAAGCACGGCTACGATGCCCACGTGGGTTTGCCCAAGGAAAATGCCGAGGAAGCCTTCAACCGCGTCGAGCAAGTCGCCGGCATTATGCAACAGGGCGTGGACATCGCCAACGGCAAGGAACCTCCGAAAAAAGGCGGCCTCGGCGAAACAGCCTCCGGCATTGCCGAGGGCATTCTTGGCGGCAGCATGAACCCCGTGCAGCAACTCTGGACCGAAGATTACATTGGCCGCACCGCACCCGCGCTGGATGTCTATTCCGTGAACACCCGCCGCAGTACCTTCGAGCTTTCCACCCTGCGCAACACCCGCGTGTTGATCGCCTTCCTCAACCCCGCCAGCCCCGCCTGCGGGAAGACCGTGCCGCAACTCAACGCCCTGTTCGACCGCACATCGCGCGGCCAACTTTGGATCATCGGCTCTTGCCCTCCCAAAGCCCTCGGCGCCGCTGCCTTCGCCAAAACCTACGGCGCAAAATTCCCCGTCGGTAACGCCCAGTATTATCCCGAACCCTATGCCGACATAACCCTGCCGCCGGTATTCATGATCGTCGATGCCACCGGCCGGATCGAGTCCTTCCACTTCGGCCTCGCCTCATTGCCCGCCGCCATCCGCGCGGCAGAACGGAAACCGTAAAGAATGGTCACTGGTCATTAGCAATTAACAAAGCCTTCTTCACCACCCACCCACTTTTCACCAACGCCGTCCTTGTCGCTTTTTCATCCGCTCCCGTCAGCGTCTGCACAATCCGCGCTGCGCGATCGCGCAATTTTTTGTTTTTCGGATCCAGATCCACCATCAAATTCCCGCGCACCTTGCCCAGCCGCACCATTGCCAACGTGGTGATGCAGTTCAAAATCAACTTCGTCGCCGTTCCCGCCTTCAACCGCGTGGAACCCGTCAACACCTCCGGCCCAATCGCCGGCGCCACGATCAGCTTTGGCACTCCCGCGCGTCGTTTCAGTTTCGGGTCAAAACAAACCAACGCCGTGCGCGCCCCGCGCTTTGCCGCTGCCTCCATTGCGCCCCACACAAACGGCGTGCGCCCGCTCGCGGCGATGCCAATCACCACGTCCTTTTTACCCACGCCACGAAACTGAATCGCACGCGCTCCCGCCTCCGGGTCATCCTCCGCGCCTTCAATCGACCGCGTCAATGCGCGAGGGCCACCTGCGATAATCCCCTGCACCTGCTCCGGCCGCGCCCGAAAGGTGGGCGGGCATTCGCTCGCATCCAGCACCCCCAACCGCCCACTCGTGCCCGCTCCCACGTAAAACAATCGCCCGCCCGCCTTCAACGCCGCCACCACCCAACCGACCAGTTGCGCAATCTTTTTGCCCTCACCCAAGACCGCCCCCGCCCCGCGTGCTTCCTCGCTGAGCATCAGCGTGATCGCCTGTTGCGTGGGCATTTTGTCCAGATGCATCGAACGCCGATTGCGGGTTTCCGTTGGAGACAGTCGAGTTCCTTCGGCGCTCAGGTTGAGGGTTGAGGGTTGAGGATTGATGGAGGAAACCACGTCGCGCGCGAGTGCGATGGCTCCCCACACGCCGTCGTGTTTTTGGGTGGTCACTTTCGCCTTGAGCCAGCGGGATTTGATTTCCGCCGCCACCGCACGCGCAAAGGCCGGTTGATTGCGCAGGACGCCGCCGGACAACACAAAATCGACAGCCGATTTTTTCTTCACCAACTTGCCCGCGCAGGCCACCGCATCCTTGGCCAGCATCCCCGCTGCGCCAGTCAACACATCGCGCGCAATGCGATCACGCTTTTTGGCAGCAGCAAACACTTCCGATGCCAGCGCGGCAATGGCGTCCTTGTCAGCCGCCGCCACCCATTCGATGAGGTCATCAGGTTCGTTGCAGCCGGTGGCCGCTAATAACTTTCCCCCCAGCCGGCCCCAAGCGCCGTCGCGGTCAAAATAAAAAACCACCGCCTTCAACCCGCGCAGCCCGATTTCAAACCCGCTGCCCTTGTCACCCAACACGTGCCCCCAACCGCCCATCTTCGCCGTACGCCCGTCCGCGGCCACCCCAAAACAACACGAGCCTGTGCCGGAAAGGACGAGGACGGCTGGTAGAACGGATTCTCCGAAACCGCCTTGGCGCGTTCGGAGAACACGCCCTACCAGCGCGATTTCCAAATCGTGCGTCACGTGGCAAGGCACCTTTTTCCAAACCATCGAAACCGCTGCACGCACGCGTTGGCGGTCCTTTTCTTTTCGTGCCCCAGCGAGACCCAACCCGATCGCATCGGGTTTTTCAAAATCTTTCCCAATTCCGCGCAGTAATTTCACCAACGCCCGATCATCCAGCAACCGCACATTCCCCGGCCCAAACATCGCGCGCTGAATCTCCCGCCCGCGGGCATCGGCCAGCAGCGCTGTGGTGCGCGTGCCGCCGCCTTCGATGCCAAGAATGAATGGCCGTTTAAATTTCGATCCCTCCGCCACGCGCGGAGTCTGCGCGGGCACCGGCCTTCAGCGCAAGCCAATGGTCTTGGTTTCCATTTCAATCTGCGGTATCCAACCGGTGTGACCGATCCCGCTGACACTAAACAGGCGCTACTTGAAACGCTGCTCGAGCTGGAGACTGCCGTGGCCAATGTGAAAGCCGAGCCCAAGCCGGACTTGCTGGCCCTCTTCAGCCGCATTGACGAGCTCACTGCGCAACTGCCCAAAGATGCCCCGCGCGATTTGCTGCATTATCTGCATAAAAAAAGTTTCCAAAAAGCGCGCCTCTTTTTGCAGGGACAGGATCCGGAAGCGGGCAGCTGCGCGCATTAACCGATGATTGACGACACCATCGCCGCCATTGCCACGCCGCTGGGCGAAGGCGCGTTGGCGGTCATTAGGCTTTCCGGCAGGGATGCCGTTGCGATTGCCACGAAATGCTTCAAGCCAGCGGGCAATTCATCAGTTGCTCCCACCGAGGCTGAATCGCACACGATTCAATACGGTCACATTGTTGCCGAGGATCGCACCATCGATGAAGTGCTGCTGGCGGTGATGCGCGCACCGCGCACGTTCACTCGTGAAGATACCGTGGAAATTACCTGCCACGGCGGCATGGTGGCCAGCCAAGCAGTTTTGCAAACGGTGCTCGCCGCAGGCGCGCGCAGTGCGTTGCCGGGGGAATTCACGCGGCGCGCGTTTTTGAATGGCCGCATCGACCTCACGCAGGCGGAGGCGGTGAACGATGTTATCCACGCGCGCACGGACCTTGCACTGGCCGCCGCCAATGAGCAACTCGCCGGCAAGCTCAGCCAGCGCATCAATGAACTGCGCTATGGCCTGATGCAAACGCTCGCGCACATCGAGGCGCACATTGATTTCCCCGATGAAGACATTGCGCCCGACACTTTTGCACAACTCACCGCGCGCCTGGAATCCGCGCTGGAGTTCATTGAGGAACTGCTCGCCACCGCGAACGAGGGCCGCATTCTGCGCCGGGGCATTCGCGCGGCCATCATTGGGAGACCCAACGCGGGCAAATCGAGTTTGCTCAATCAACTGCTCGGTCACAATCGCGCCATTGTTACGGCGACTGCCGGCACCACGCGTGATACCATCGAGGAAACCGCCAACATCCGCGGCATTCCCGTGGTGTTCATTGACACCGCCGGTTTGCGCGAAGCGGGCGATGACATCGAAGCCGAGGGCATTCGGCGCAGTCACGAAAGCATTGCGCACGCGGAGCTCATTTTGCACGTGCTTGATGCGACAGAGCCATTAACGGCTGAGGACCAAAATTATCTCACGGAATTTGCCGATAAAAAACGACTGCTCATCGCCAACAAAATGGATCAGCCGAACACGATCCAGTTTAGTTTGGATTGCCACGAAACCAGCGCTACCGAGGGCACCGGCATCGAGCCGCTGAAGGATGCCATCCGCGATCTTGTTTGGAGTGGCGCGATCCGTGCGGATATGCTACCCGCGATGATCAACGCCCGCCATCAGGAAGCCCTTCGCCGCGCCCGCGCGGGCATTGGCGACAGCCTTGCGAGTATCGAAAGCGAAGCCACGCTTGAACTCATCGCTATGGATCTCCGCATCGCATCCAATGCCGTTGGCGAGGTGGTGGGCAAAACCTCCACCGATGATTTGCTCGACTCCATTTTCAGCCAATTTTGCATCGGAAAATAATTTGGCGGTTCGCCCGAGAAAATGCGTCAAACGCGTTGACAAAAGTGCCCATACACTCCAGATTATTCACTCTGTTTTGAGAACGACTCTATTCATTTTGGCCCTCAGCTTTTGCGCATTCACTGTGGGTGCGCAAACTCTGGCCGGCACTTTGGGTGCTGCGAGTATTTCCTCTTCTCTCCAAGGCATCGGCAGCAGCGCAGCCATCAACGCCCTGAACAACGCCAACAGCACCATTAATAATCTCAATAATAACCAACAAACAGGCGG
>CAZJRV010000148.1:0-7190 GCA_964548235.1 uncultured Verrucomicrobiota bacterium | reverse complement strand
TTCGGGATGTCGATGCTCTTGCAAAATGTTTTGTGATTGCTGATGCCGAGTGACCATTCGTAGTTGGCCGCCGCCAAATACGAGCCCGCGCAAATGCCCGCGAAGCCGCCGCCGCCCCGCACAAAGTCCTGCACCGCCTTGCGTCCGGCGGGGGCGAGTGCCTTGGCTTGGCGGCTGCCGCTGCCACCGGGGAACACGGCCAGTTGAAACTGCCCCAGCACGCCATCGCGCACATCCGCCGCGCCCACGCGCCGCACCACGGCGTGCCCGGCGAGCACGGCTGAAACATTGCGCACGCCGCTGCCGCCCGTGCCGCCGGCATCGTACACGGCCACGCGAAAACCATCCTTGCCGTTGCTCACCAACACGTGCGGGCCGGTTTGCGCCATTTTTAAATGCACGAGCAATGCGTGGACCATCAGGCGGTGTTGGCGCGCGCGGCGGCTGCGGGGTTGATCCTTGGAGGTGGTCTCGCAAATCATCGCGTGCGCGCCCAGCTGTTCGTGCGCGGCGCGCGCCAGTGAGCCGTCCACGGGATAACGCAGGCGCACGAGTTTCTTTTTGGGTACACTGACCTCGGCGTTCACGGCGCGGAGCATCAACGGCACGGCGGCATCGGTGGCCTTGCTGTGCACGTCGATGATGGAAGAGCCGACGGACTTGGAATTGATCTGGTGAAAATCCGTGCCCTCGTGCAGGTCGAGCAGCCAATCGGGTTTGTGGCCGCTGATGAATTGCCACAGCGCGCTGGCCGGTTCGCCAATGGGGCCGTCCTCGGATTTTGTCTTTTGGAAATTGCGGTTTAAATCGCGCGTCTTGAGCGACACGCCGGGCAGAAAGCGCGTGCCATTTTCCAAGCCCGGCCCATTGACGCGCGGCACCACGATGAGCCGGCCTCGTTTCACTGTCCAATGTTGAATCTGCGCCGCGGCACTCGCGCCGGCCGGTTCATTGCCGTGCACGCCGCCCACCACCAGCACCGTGGGCCCCGGCTGTCCGCTCTCGTGCATGCGCCACGCCATCGCCCAACGCGTGCCCTTGGCGATAACGCCAGTTGAAACTGCTGCCCCCGCACCAAACAGCACGGTGAAAATCATCAACCCAATCACTAATCGTCTTCGCATCTGCGTATCGTTTGCCAAGCACGGCGGCGCGTCAATAACTCTCACTTTGTTTCGAGGCGATTACCGGACAGCATTTGGAATGCGCTGGATGTTGTTTTTGATTTTGCCGTTGTTCGCGAACGCGGCCGAGAAGTCGCCGAAAGAAATTGTGGCATTGTGGCGGCAGTTGCCGAAGTTGGCCAAGGATACGCCGGACAAGGCTTATCGCGATCTCGACACGTGGCTGCCCAACCGCGGCTTGCGCGGGCTATACGCCAAAGCGCAGTTTGCGCTGAATGTGGCGCAGCTGGAAAGACTTTCGGGGCATAAAATTTTTCGCGCCGGACCACATCGTGATGGCAAGTTGAACCTAAAATCGGAAGGAGATTTCGGCCATTACAATCCGGCGTTTCTCAAGTGGGCTTTGCAAAATGGAATTCCCGGCCAACACGACGCCAAGCTGCGCAAAGAATTGCAGCCGATGTACGACAAATTTTTGCGGCGCACCGCGCGCAATTTTTTCCGCGCCCATCAACTGCTCCAAGCAATGCCCAAACGCGCGGCGATTGCGCGGGATGGTTATGTGGCGAAAATGGCCGCGGAAGATGATGCTAGCGAATGGTTGCAGGATTTTTTCCGGCCCGAAGCGGACCGGATGGACAAGGCGGGGCACGACTGGTTTGAAATCAACGTGGCGCTCGGCTTTTGGGTGCGGCGTGAATTGGATGGATCCGCCAAAGATTTTCAGGCGTTGCTCGCAGCACTGCTGCAAACGCACGACGCGGCGTGGCTTAAGCAGCAAAAATAATTGCGGCCCTCCATTTGATTTTTGGATGAACCGGTGCTATCTTACAATGGTTAGTGTGGACAGGACCTAGCTGACCAAGTTGACGAGACACAGACACCAGGCCGGCGGGCGCGGTTGCGTCCTTTCATTCGCGCTCGTCGGTGGCGGTGGAATCGGACAACCGGAGCCCGGCCCTGCGGGGTCCTCCCCGGGCGAGAAGCTCAAATTTCTCGCGCAGCTCCCAAGTTTGTCCCACGTTCGATTCCGCCGCTATTCAATTTTTAAAGACACGGATTTCACGGGTTATCACAGATTTTTATTTCGGTTCTTCATTTGTTTGAATCCGTGAAATCCGTGTCTAAACTTTTTCCGGCATCCAAAGTGCATCGGTGGCGGCGGGTTGTTCGGTGCGGCGGGCGCGGAGTTGGATGTAGGGGGCGATGAAGTGGCCGCGGTATTCGAAGCTGCCCGGCGCGGCGGAGGCATCGCCGAACTTGGGCTCGGTGACGGCCTCAATCACAAACCCCGCCTCGCACAATCCGCCAAGCAAATCGCCCCAGCGATGCAGGAACTCCATCGTGCCCTGTTCGCGATGCGGGCCGGGGTGCTTGGCGGGCGAAAGCGGGCCATCGAGAAAATACGGTTCCTCAATCACAAACCCATTCGGTCCCGGTGCGAGGTCCATCTGTAAACTGGTGGGCTGCTTGTGGCGGCTGATATACACGCCGCCGGGCTTGGTGACGCGCGCGAGCTCGCGATAGGCTAACCGAATGTCCGGCACGTAACAAGTGCTCACCGGCTGCATCACCGCATCGTAGGCGGCATCGGGCAGCATCGATAAATCGTCAATGGAAGTCGCCACCGTTTCCACTTGGAGCCCGCGCGCCTCGGCCAGCTCTGTATCCAACCGCAGCATTTCGGGGCTGATGTCCACCACCGTCACGCGTGCGCCAGCATTGGCGAGCATCGGCCCGTGCCGTCCGCCACCGGCACCGAGGCAAAGGATGTGTTGATCCGCAACACTCTCGCCCAGCCAGCCCAACGGATCCAAAATCTCCAGCGGCCGCGACATCTCATCGTCCGTGGCGGCCACGGTGAAGCGTTGGCGTTGTTGCACCCGCGCATCCCAAGCCGCGCGGTTGTGATCGTGGATGGGATTCATCGCCGCGACGATTTAGGCGCGGGGGTTTTCTCCTGCTCTTTTTTCTTTTTTTCCTCGGCGTCCTTGCGGGCTTTTTCTTCGGCTTTTTGTTTTTCGCGGAGGGGGTTGTTGCCAGAGGGTTTCTTGGTTTTTGAAACGCCGAAGGTGTGTTCGCGCATTCGGCGGGGGAAATAGTTGTTCTCGATGTCAACATCGGCGGTTTCACGATGAGGATCGACTTCGACTTTGGTGATTTTTTTGTTGGCGACGATCATCTTGGAGACGGACTCGGGATTGCGCCTCCAGATTTGCGCAGGCAACCGGATTTCTTCGGTGCTCTTGTCTTCGTAAGTGACCTTCAGCACCACGGGCATCACAAGGCCACCGAGGTTCTTGAGGTCCACGATGTAGAATTGACCGTTCGATTTGAGCATCGCCTTTTCTTTATCGGTGAGGCCTTTGAGGAGTTTCTCGTAGGATTCGCGGTCCTTTTCGGTGACGTCGAGCTCGTCGTATTCGTTGTAGAAATCCTTGAGCTCCGGAAACGCATCCACGCGCTTGGGCAGAGGCTTATTGAGTTTTTGGAACAGGCGATCGGGTTCGGCGTCGCGCTTGTCTTTGCGGGCAGTTTTGTCTTTGTACGGGTCGCGCGTTTCCATTTTGTAATGATGCACATCCTCGATGGAGATGTCGGTATGATCGGTGCTGTAAAACCAGCCGCGCCAGAACCAGTCCAGGTCCTGTCCGCCGGCGTCTTCCATCGTGCGGAAAAAGTCAGTGGGCGTGGGGCTCTTGAACATCCAGCGTCGTGCGTATTGCTTGAAGGCGTAATCGAACTGCTCGCGGCCGAGCACGCTTTCGCGCAGGATGTTCAGCGCGAGGGTGGGTTTGGTGTAGGCGTTGTAGCCGGTGCTTTGCAGCGAATCGGCGCCGGTCATGATTGGCATTTTGTTGGGGGACTTCAGATAATTAAGCAGCCCACCCACACGCTCGGGCATGATGCGCGAGGGATAATCCTCTTCCCATTCCTGTTCGGTAAGAAATTGCAGGAAGGAATTGATGCCCTCGTCCATCCACATCCACTGGCGCTCATCGGAGTTGATGATCATCGGGAACCAGTTGTGGCCCACCTCGTGAATGATGACGGAGATGAGGCCGTACTTGGTGCGCTTGGAATAGGTGCCATCCTTTTCCGGGCGCGGGCGTTGCCAGCAGATCATCGGATACTCCATTCCGCCCACCGGCGCGTTCACGGAGATTGCGACGGGGTACGGGTAATCAAAGGTGTAACGCGAGTACACCTCCAGCGAGTGCGCCACGGCGTGGGTGCTGTAGAGGCTCCAGAGCGGCTCGCCTTCCTTGGGCCAATAGCTCATCGCCATAATGGTTTTGCCATTGAGGTTGACGCCCATGGCGTCCCACAAAAATTTCCGTGAACTGGCGAAGGCAAAATCACGTACGTTGGCGGCCTTGTAGACCCACGTCTTTTTGCCTTTGGCCTTTTCTTTTTCGTTAGCCTTTGCTTCCTCGAGGTTGATGATGAACATCGGCTTCTTCGCCGTGCGCGCTTTAGCAAGTCGTGCGCGTTGGGTAGCGGTCAAGACCTGTTCGGGGTTTTGCAGCACACCGGTGGAGGCCACCACGTGGTCAGCCGGGGCGGTGATGCGCACGAGATAATTGCCGAACTCCAGCGCAAACTCGCCGGTGCCGAGGTACTGCTTGTTTTGCCAGCCGGTGACATCCGTGTAGGCGCACATCCGCGGGAACCACTGCGCGATGGCGTACAGATGATTCTTGTCCTCCTTGAAAAACTCGTACCCCGTTCGGCCAGGAATCTTGGCCGTGTCGTTGATATTGTAATTCCACTCGACCGAAAACGTGATGGACTTGCCCGGCTTCAGCGGCGCGGGCGGGATCACACGCATCATTGTTTGCACCACCACGTGCTTGAGCGGTTTGCCGACGGCATCCTTAACGGCCGTGATCTTGTGCCCGCCATCAAACTTGCGCTGCAACAACATCGCGTCCAGTCGGCTGAAAGAGAGCCCGGAAAGCCCCGGCGCCGTGCGCGACTGCGCGGCGATCACCTTGGGGTCCAATAAATTTTGATCCAACTGCAGCCACAAATAATCCAGCGTGTCCTGCGATCGGTTGTGGTAAGTAATCGTCTCGCGGCCAATAATGCAGTGCTTGGCCTCATCGAGCTCCACGTCGATGACATAATCCGCCCTCTGCTGCCAATAGCCCGGGCCGGGCGCCCCCGAGGCGCGGCGCTGCTGATCCGGCGTGGGCCAGATGTCATCGAGCTGTTTGAAAGGATCCTTCGGCGCTGCTGATGCAGACAAAAAAGAAATGGCCAACAGGAGACTCGCCGCGCAAACGCGACGCCAAAAAAGACTGAGTGAATTCAGCATAGGGATGGGTTGGGCTTACCCCATCCCACCCAAAAAAGCAATGCCCGAAGCGGGGCTGAACACGGATGTTCACGATGCGCAGGATGGAATTGAATCCTGAACATCCTGCTTATCTTTGCCCAAAACCCAACAGCCTAACGGCTGCGGAGTTTCATCAGCAAATGCAGGATCTCAATGTACAGCCACACCAGCGTCACCATGAGGCCGAATGCGCCGAGCCATTCCATGTATTTGGGCGCTCCGGCGTCCGCGCCGTTTTCGATGAAATCAAAATCCAGTACGAGGTTCAGCGCGGCGATGACCACAACGAATGCACTAAAACCAATGCCAAAGAGACCGGACCCGTGAATGAATGGGATGCTCACCCCAAACATACCGAGGATAAATGTAGCGAGATAGATTAACATGATGCCGCCGGTGGCCGCGCATACGCCGAGCTTGAAATTTTCTGTGGCCTTAATGAGGCCGCTGCGGTAGGCGCCGAGCAGGGCGAAGAGGGTGCCGAAGGTGAGGCCAACGGCTTGGAGCACGATGCCCGGGAAGCGTGACTCGGCAAACGCGGAGATGGCACCGATGAACAGCCCTTCCAACGCGGCATAAATCGGCGCAGTCACGGGAGCCCACGTGGGTTTGACGCAGGTGATGATCGCGAAGATAAGCCCACCGATTGCACCTCCGATGGCGAACGGGCCGACACTCGCGGTTCCGGCATAAATCATTTTCCAAGTGATGGACGCGAAGGCCACGAGAAGGATTAGCAGAAACGCCGTCTTGTGCACCGTGCCCATCAGGGTCATCCGGTCGTCGCCGGTGAGGTCGACGTGGCGGGTGAATGTTTTGTCGTTCAGAACGGGATTTCCAGATCGCATCATAATTTTTCCTCCAAAAAATTGGCCGGATTAACCGACAAGCTTGACGTTATCACGAATTGGACTTCCAGTCCATCCTAGCGTTGTTTGCGCAGGTTTTCCCTCGCCATCGCGCGACGCCTCGGCCAACATCCGCCGCCATGGCTGATTCGCCTTACCTGACTGCGCCGGTGAAAAGCAAGGGACTGCCCAAAGGCATCCCGTACATCATCGGCAACGAGGCCGCGGAGCGTTATTCCTTTTATGGGATGAAGGCTATTCTGGTCGTGTTCATGACCAAATACCTGATGGACAGCAACGGCGGGCTCGCGCCGATGCCGGAGGGGGAGGCGAAGGTTTGGTATCACCTGTTCAATAGCGCGGTTTATTTCACGCCGTTGCTGGGGGCCATCATCGCGGATGCGTTTCTCGGCAAATACAAAACCATCATCAGCCTCTCGATCGTGTACTGCCTGGGGCATCTGGCATTGGCGCTGGATGAATCGCGGCTGGGGTTGTCGGTGGGGCTCACGTTGATCGCCATTGGCGCGGGCGGCATCAAGCCGTGCGTGTCCGCGCACGTGGGGGATCAGTTTGGCAAAACCAACGGGCATTTGCTTTCGAAAATTTTCGCGTGGTTTTATTTCTCAATCAACTTCGGCGCGTTCCTTTCGCAGATGATGACGCCGGTGCTGCTGGATCGCTACGGGCCGCACGTGGCCTTTGGCGTGCCGGGCGGGTTGATGCTGCTGGCCACGATTGTGTTTTGGATGGGCCGGCAAAAGTTCATCCACATTCCCGCGGGCGGAATGGGTTTCCTCAAGGAAACCTTCAGCAAAACCGGCCTGAAAATCATCGGTCGATTGTGTGTGATTTACATTTTTGTGGCGATGTTCT
>CAZJRV010000147.1:0-7257 GCA_964548235.1 uncultured Verrucomicrobiota bacterium | reverse complement strand
CGCGGCGACGCCCACCACCCAGCCGCGGCGGTTCCTTTTTTGGGATGGGGTTGGGACGAATGCAGCTTCGGGTTAGAGCTTCTACTGCGCGCCAAACCATGGCAGGATGTCGGCGTGATGTTTGCTGTGGATTTGGAATTTGAAATGGCGGCGCTTGTCGCCTCCATCCTCTTTGGCATTGGCGCGGCCGTGTGGTTCTGGATTGAGCTGCATTGAGGGTGCTTTATTTTTCCAGCACCCAGATGTTCCGGTAGCGCACGGGATTGCCGTGATTTTGCAAATGCAGAAAACCGGCCTCGGCTCCCTCGGCCAACGGGCTGGCGGTGGTGCGCTTTGGAAGCTTCACGTTGTCATGGATTTTTACGCCGTTGTGAAACACCGTCATGCGGGCGTCCTCCACTTTTTTGCCGTCCTTGAATTTGGCTGCTGTGAAATCAATGTCGTAAGTCTGCCATGACAGCGGCGGGAGGCACATGTTCACGTCAGGCGGCTTGATGCTGTAGATGCCGCCACACTCATTGTGTTTTCCGGCGAGGCCGAAGGAGTCGAGCATTTGCACCTCGTATCGGCCTTGGAGATAACAACCGCTATTGCCGCGCCCCTGTCCGCGTGCTTTGGACTGGAAGGGCAGTCGAAATTCGATGTGCAGCCGGTGGCTTTGGAATCGTCGCACGCTGTTCGCGCCTTGTTCAAGCAGGCCGTCCTTTGTGATTTTGCCGGGCTTAAATTGTTTCGCATCGGTGCCATCGAACAACACCACGGCCCCCTTGGGCGGTCGGCTACCGAGGGTGGGGCTTTTGCGGGCGATGGCGTCGAGCTTGCGTGCATCCGCGCCGGGCACAGTGAGACGCAGAGTGCCGCCGGTGATACTTGCAGCCCAGCCGTTTGCTTTTGGGAAATCCGCGCCGGCGGTGGTGGCGGATCCGTTGAGTTGGATTTTTTTACCTTTGTCCCAACCGGCACCGGGCAAGCCGCCTTTGTGTATCACCGCACGAAACTTGCCCTCGCCCAGTGCGATGACCTGCACGCCGGCACGTTTGCCAGCGTACTCGCCCTGAATTTGATAATCCGGCCCGGCATCGTTTGGGTTGAGAAATGCGCCGCCTTTGCCTGCCGCAATCGCCCTTGTTGCGGGATGGGAAACCAAAAGGGAAAGCAGTGCGCCGAGAATGAGTTTTTTTATTTGTGTCATGGTGGAATGGATTCGGTGGAATCATACTCCGAAGCCCGTGCGAGGCAAGCTGTGGATGAAGAAAAAACGATTTGAACCAGTCCAATGATTTGATACAGTCCGCGCTTTCCCACGCTTGGCGCGCGGCATAAAACGAATGAGAGTCATTGTTGCATGGATGTGTTTGGGGGCAATCAACGCCTCCGCTGCCGGTGTGCCCAAGGTGGGTGCGGACGCTCCGGCCATCCAAAGCCGCGACCAGACCAACAAGCCGTGGAGCCTGACCGCAACGCTCGAGCGCCCTGACGTGAAGGCGGTTTTGCTTTATTTTTACCCAAAGGACGACACGCCCGGCTGCACCAAGCAGGCCATCACGCTGCGGGACAACGTGGGCACACTGGGCCAAAATGGCGTGCAAATTGTGGGGGTTAGTTTTGATACCGTGGCCAGCCATCAACGGTTCATCCGAAAATGCCAGATCAACTTCACGCTACTGGCCGATCCCAAGGGCAAGGTGGCCGATGCCTTTGGCGTGCGCGTGCCCAAGCGCAAATTGGCGCGCCGCGTAAGTTTTCTCATCGGTAAAGACGGCAAGATTTTGGCTGTCCATGACAACCGCAATCCCGCGCAGCATTTGCCGAAAATGCAGGCGGCCATCGAAACTCATCTCCGTTGACGCCCGACGCCCGCATCTATGTGGCCGGCCATCGCGGCCTGGTGGGCAGCGCCATCTGGCGCGCACTGGAGGCGGCCGGGCACACGAACCTCATCGGGCGCACCCACGCGGAGCTGGATTTGCTGGACACTGCCGCAGTGGAGAAATTTTTTGAGGCGGAAACTCCCGAGTACATTTTCATCGCTGCCGCGCGCGTGGGTGGCATCCAAGCCAACAGCACTTTGCCCGCGCAATTCCTGTTTGAAAACCTGCGCATCCAAAACAACCTCATCGACGGCGCCCATCGGCATGGCGTGAAGAAGTTGCTCTTCCTCGGCAGCTCTTGCATTTACCCAAAGCACGCCCCGCAGCCGATGGCTGAGGAGGATCTGCTCACCGGACCGCTGGAACCCACCAATGAGTGGTACGCAATTGCAAAAATTGCCGGCATCAAAATGTGCCAGGCGTATCGTCGGCAATATGGCAGTGATTTCATCGCCGCGATGCCGACGAATCTTTACGGGCCGAATGATAATTATGACCCGGATGGCTCGCACGTGTTGCCGGCAATGATCCGGCGCTTTCACGAGGCCAAAACCAGCGGCGCGGAATCAGTTGCCTGTTGGGGCAGCGGTTCGCCGTTGCGGGAATTTTTGCACAGCGATGACCTCGCAAGCGCCTGCGTTTTCCTCATGGAAAATTACAGCGAAGAAAGTTTCATCAACGTTGGCCTCGGCACAGAAGTTTCCATCCGCGAGCTTTCGGAACTAGTCGCGGAAATCGTAGGCTACACTGGCAAGCTGGATTGGGATACCAGCAAGCCCGACGGCACACCACGCAAGTTAATGAAAGGATCACGACTGAAGGAATTGGGCTGGAAGCCCGAGATCGACCTGCGCGAAGGCATCGCCGCAGCGTATGAGGAGTTTCAGGAAAAGTTTGCTTAACTGAGCGCCTTCATTTCTGCCTCGGTCATTTCGCGGATTAAATCTTCAAACGATGTTCCCGCCTCCCAACCCAGCCGTTCTTTGGCGCGGGCGGGGTTGCCGAGCAAACGCGTTGGCTCAGCAGGGCGCATGAATCGTTGGTCGCGCTTGATGTAATCGGCGGCGTTCAAATCCACCGTGGCAAAGGCGATATCCACGATGTCCTGCACGGTGTGCAGTTTGCCGGTGGCAAAAATGTAATCGTCGGCGGCCTCCTGTTGCAGCGCGAGCCACATACCGTGCACCGTATCACGGGCATCCCCCCAATCGCGCGTGGCGCTGGTGTCGCCCAGCAGCAATTCCTTTTGCCGACCGGCCTTGATGGCAGCGGCGGCGCGGCAGATTTTTCGGGACACAAAATTTTCACCGCGCCGGGGCGATTCGTGATTGTAGGCGATGCCATTGCAGGCGAACAGGCCGTGGGTTTCGCGGTACACGCGCGTCATGTGGGTGGCAAAAGACTTGGCCACGCCATAGGGGTTCACCGGCAAATGGGGAGTGGATTCATCCTGCGGCGATGATTCCGGCCGGCCAAAAATTTCACTGGAGGAGGCGTGATAAAAACGCGGCGGCTTGGGTAGGTCGCGCAACATTTCCAATAACCGCAGGGTGCCGATGGCGGTCATGTCGGCGGTGGCCTCGGGGATTTCGAAGCTCAAACCCACGTGGCTTTGGCCGGCGAGATGGTAAAGCTCATCGGGCGCGGCTTTTTCCAGCATTCGGCGTAGCGTGGTGGGGTCGTCCAACTCAGCGTAATGAAGGAAAAGGGATTGATTGTAAATTTCCGGATTGTGATAGAGATGATCGAGGCGCGAGCGTTCCAGCGTGCTGGTGCGGCGCACTAGGCCGTGTACCTCGTAGCCGTTTTCCAGAAGCAGATCGGTGAGGTAGGAACCGTCCTGTCCGGTGATGCCGGTGATCAATGCGCGTGGGCGGCTCATTCGCGTTCCACGAGTTTGCCGGCGCGTTGATCTGCCAGCAGTTGCACGTCGGCATCCACCATCAGCTTGGCGAGCCCGGCGAATTTCACCTTGGGCTCCCAGCCGAGTTTTTCCCTGGCCTTGGCGGGGTCGCCAACCAGCAACTCCACCTCGGTGGGGCGAAAATAGCGCGGGTCAATCTCCACGTAGTCTTCCCAATTGAGATCCACCTGCGTAAAGGCAGCCTCAAGAAACTCACGAATGGTGTGAGTATCGCCGGTGGCCACCACGTAATCGTCCGGCTCATCCTGCTGCAGCATCCGCCACATGGCATCCACGTATTCCTTGGCATAGCCCCAGTCGCGCTTGGCATCGAGGTTGCCGAGGTAGAGCTTGTCCTGCAAACCGGCGGCGATGCGGGCGACGGCGCGGGTGATTTTGCGGGTGACGAACGTTTCGCCCCGGCGCGGCGACTCGTGGTTGAACAAAATGCCGTTGCTCGCGTGCATGCCATAGGATTCGCGGTAGTTCACCGTCACCCAATACGAGTACACCTTCGCACAACCGTACGGGCTGCGCGGATAAAAGGGCGTTGTTTCCGATTGCGGCGATTCCGCAACTTTGCCGAACATTTCGCTGGAGGAAGCCTGATAAAATCGCGGCTGGATGCCCACTTCGCGAATGGCCTCGAGCAGGCGCACAGTGCCTGTGGCGGTGATGTCGGTGGTGTATTCGGGCGCATCGAAGCTCACGCGCACATGGCTTTGGGCAGCAAGATTGTAAACCTCCGCCGGTTCGATTTTGCTGATGAGCCGCGCGATTCCGCTAGCGTCACTGAGGTCGCCGTGGTGCAGCTTCAGCCGGTTATCCTCCACGTGGGGATCCTGATAAATCGCGTCCAATCGGCCCGTGTTAAACGTGCTGGCACGGCGGATGATGCCATGGACTTCGTAGCCTTTTTCCAAAAGCAACTCGGCGAGATAAGAGCCGTCCTGTCCGGTGATGCCGGTTATGAGCGCAACTTTTGCCATGCGGCGACGAACGTGCCGTGTGGCGGCGCGCATTGGCAAGCCTTTTACAGACAGGCGGACACCCTCGCGGCTTGCACCGGGGTCAATTTGCTGCATACTCCGCCGATGCGCACAACCCAAACACTGGGAGTTTTCGTGACCGCAGCTGCCGTTTTGGCCGGCTGTGGTGATTCCTCCAATCGAAGCGATTTTCTCAAACCCGATCCTTCCACTCCTCCCGAAAATCCAAATCCCAACACGCCTGTCAATCCCACAACACCCGTCAACCCCATCAAGCCCACAGTGGAATCTCCAATCCCGATCCCTCCCACCCCCGGCCACCAGCACACCAACCGACTCATCAAGGAAAAATCGCCCTATCTGCTCCAGCACGCGCACAATCCGGTGGACTGGTATCCGTGGAGCGAAGAGGCCTTTGCCAAGGCGAAGAAGGAAGGCAAGCCCGTATTCCTTTCCATCGGCTACAGCACCTGCCATTGGTGCCACGTGATGGAGCGCGAAAGTTTTGAGGATGAGCAAGTCGGCGCATTGCTCAATAAACATTTCATCTGCGTCAAACTCGACCGCGAGGAGCGCCCTGACATTGACAAGATTTACATGACCTTCGTGCAAGCTACCACCGGAGGCGGCGGCTGGCCGATGAGTGTTTTTCTCACGCCGGACAAAAACCCATTCTTTGGCGGCACGTATTTTACCAAGCGGGATTTCATGTCCCTCTGCGGGAAAGTCAACGAGCTATGGAACGACCCGACGAAGCGTCCGCTCATTGAACGGGACGCCGAGCGAATCCGCGAGGGATTGGCCGAATCCAGCGCACGCAAGCCTGATCCCAACGCCAAGCTCAACTACGGCCTGCTCACCAATGGATTGGCGCAGATCAAGGCAACGTATGATCCACGCCATGGAGGCTTCGGCAATAAGCCAAAGTTCCCCCGCCCGTGCGAGCCTGCTTTTGTGCTCTGGCAATCGGCGCGCGCCAACGATGCCGACGGCATCCGGATGGTCACCCACACCTGCGAACGCATGGCCGCCGGCGGAATGTACGATCAACTCGGCGGAGGATTTGCCCGCTACTCGGTGGATGAAAAATGGCTGGTACCGCATTTTGAGAAAATGCTCTACGACAACGCCCAGCTCATTCATCTGTATCTCGATGCCTATTTGGTGAGCGGGGATGAACACCACGCTGCCGTGGTGCGCGACATTCTGCGCTATCTCGCCCGCGACATGACCCACGAAAACGGCGGCTGGTATTCCGCCGAGGATGCTGACAGCGAAGGACAGGAGGGCAAATTTTATTGCTGGACCAAGGCCGAACTGGAGACAATCCTCACCGCCGAGGAAGCCGCGCTGATCACCCGCCATTACGGCATCACCGAACACGGCAATTTCGAGGACCACAGCCACCCTGAGCCGCTCAAAAACCTCAACGTTTTGAGCATCGTGGATCCCAAGCTCACCGATGCCGACAAAATTCTGCTCACTTCCGCCCGCAAAAAAATGGACGCCGTGCGCGCCAAACGCATCCGTCCGCATTTGGATGACAAAATTCTTTCCAGCTGGAACGGCTTAATGATGGGGGCCGTGGCCCGCGCGTACGCGGTGCTGGGCGACGCGTCGTATTTGAAAATGGCCGAGCGCAACAATGCATTCATCCTCAAGACATTTTGGGATGCCAATACCAAAACGATGCATCACCGCTGGCGCGAGGGCGAACGCGACTCGGTGCAGTTGCTTGATGCATACGCTTTCCAGATCGACGGCATGCTGCATCTTTATGAGGCCACCCTACAGCCCAAGCACCTCACGCAGGCGATTGCTTTGGCCGACCGAATGATCGAGTTGTTTTACGACAAGGAAAACGGCGGGTTCTTCCAAAGCACAGGCGGTGCCGATCTCATCGTGCGCATCAAGGAAGATTACGACGGAGCAATGCCTTCGGCCAATTCCGTCGCAGCCCTGGCATTGCTCAAGCTGCACAAAATGACCGAGAAAAAAATCTATCGCGAAACCGCCGGGGCCACCCTCAAGTTGTTCGCAATCAATCTTGAGCGCGGTTCACTCGGGGTGCCTTACCTAATGATGGCGCTGGATTTTTACCTGCATGAACCCTACCGCGTGGTGGTGGCCGGCGCGCCCGGCGATGCCGCCACACAAAAAATCGTCCGCGCCATACACGGCCAATACCAGCCCAACCGAATTGTGCTGGGCAACACCGGCCCAGTAGAGGAATTTGCCAAGGGACTCAAGCCCGGTGAGGCCGGTCCCGACGCGTACATTTGCTCGGGACGCGAGTGCAAACACCCCACGCACGAAATTGCAGAAATTAGAAAGTATCTCCAACCTTCCCCGCCTGCTTCCATTGATTTGCTGATGGAACAGGAAAAAGCGCCGGAAACGCCTGAAAAACCTAAATCCGACTAGGATTTTCAGTATTCAAATTGTCCCCTCACCATTTTTGTGCTAGGTTGGTTGAGAGGGAGGAAAACGGTAT
>CAZJRV010000146.1:0-7264 GCA_964548235.1 uncultured Verrucomicrobiota bacterium | reverse complement strand
CACACCGGCGTCCAGCGTGTTGTCGCCCTTCACGATGCTCTCGTAAATGCGGGTACGGCCCTGCACGTCGTCGGACTTGACGGTGAGCAGTTCCTGCAGCGTGAATGCCGCGCCATAAGCTTCCATGGCCCACACCTCCATTTCGCCGAAGCGCTGGCCGCCGTATTGGGCCTTGCCGCCGAGCGGTTGCTGGGTGACGAGACTGTAGGGGCCCACTGCGCGGGCGTGAATCTTGTCGGCCACGAGGTGGCCAAGCTTCATCATGTAAATGTAGCCCACGACAATTTCCTGGTCGAACCGTTCGCCGCTGTGGCCGTCGTAAAGGTGGGCCTTTCCATTTTCGCCTACCAACTTGTCAGTGCTGGGGGCCATTGCCTGCTCGAGGTACTTGCGGATTTCCGTTTCCTGAATGCCGTCAAATACCGGGGTGGCAAAGGAGAGGCCCAGCAGCTTGGCGGCCCAGCCGAGGTGGGTCTCGAGCACCTGACCCACGTTCATGCGCGAGGGCACGCCGAGCGGGTTGAGCACGATATCCACCGGGGTCCCGTCCTTGAGGTAGGGCATATCCTCCTCGGGCACGATCTTGGCGACCACGCCCTTGTTGCCGTGGCGGCCGGCCATTTTGTCGCCCACCGACAGCTTGCGCTTGGAGGCGATGTACACTTTCACCTGCTTCACCACTCCGGGATCCACCTCGGTGCCGGACTCAACGCGCTGCACCTCGTCATCATGCGCCATTTTCAAATCCTCAAAGCGCTTGAGGAAGGAGCCCAGAATTTCATTGATCTTATTGCGTATGGGCGAGGGATCGATCTCAATCTTGTCATACACACTCGCCAGCTTGCGCAGGAGGGTCTTGGTAATCTTGCGGGTGGCGGGGATGATGATCTCGCCGGTTTCACTGTTCACCACGTCGAGCGGGATTTTTTCGCCGAGCAGGATGTTCGAGAGCGCCTCGGTGAGTTGTTCCTTCACATCGTTGAGGCGTTTCTTGAATTCATCAGCCACCTGTTTCTCGCCCTTTTTGCTTGTGGCCTTGGTGTCCTTCTCTTTCTTGGAGGATACCTTTACATCCATCACAATCCCGTAGGTGCCGCTGGGCACCTTGAGGGAGGTGTCCTTCACGTCGGCAGCTTTTTCGCCGAAGATGGCCCGCAACAGGCGCTCTTCCGGCGCCAGCTCGGTTTCGCTTTTGGGCGTGATCTTGCCCACGAGAATATCGCCCGGCATCACTTCTGCGCCCACGCGAATGACGCCATCGGCACCGAGATCCGCCAGTGCCTCCTCGCCAACGTTCGGGATATCGCGCGTGATTTCTTCCGGGCCCAGTTTGGTATCGCGTGCGCCCACCTCGAATTCCGCGATGTGGATGGAGGTGAATACATCATCCTTCACCACACGCTCGCTGAGCATGATGGCATCCTCAAAGTTGTAGCCATTCCACGGCATAAATGCCACCAGCACGTTTTTGCCGAGCGCCAGTTCTCCTTTGTCGGTGCAGGGGCCATCGGCAATCACGTGCCCCTTGCGCAACGATTCGCCCAGGTGCACCAGTGGTTTCTGGTTTACGCAGGTGCCGGCGTTGGAGCGCATAAATTTGCGCATTTCGTACACCCACATGCCTCCCTCCGGATCGTGCTTGAATTTACGCCGGTTGGGCGGAATCTCGCCGTCCTTGGTGATGATGATCCGTTCCCCCGTGACTGAGGCGACCTTGCCGGCCACTTCGGTTTTCACCACCGCATGCGAATCCTCTGCTAGGCGTCTTTCCATTCCGGTGGCCACCAGCGGGGCCTCGGTGATCAGCAGCGGCACGGCCTGCCGTTGCATGTTCGAGCCCATCAATGCACGGTTCGCGTCATCATGTTCGAGGAAGGGGATGAGCCCGGCTGCCACGGAAACCAGTTGCTTGGGCGAAACATCCATATAGTCCACCCCCTTGGGTTCCACGTCAATGAAATCGCCGCGCCGTCGGCAGGTTACAAATTCAGTCTGAAATCTGCCGCGGTCGTCCACCGAGGCATTGGCCTGGGCAACGGTGTAGTTTTCCTCGGCATCCGCCGTGAGGTAATCAAGCTTATCCGTGACGCGGCCTTTTTCCACTTTGCGATAGGGGCTCTCGATGAAGCCAAAATCATTGACACGGGCAAAGGTGGCCAGGCTCGCGATGAGGCCGATGTTGGGGCCCTCGGGGGTTTCCACCGGGCAAATGCGGCCGTAGTGGCTGGGGTGCACATCGCGCACCTCAAAGCCTGCGCGCTCGCGTGAGAGGCCGCCCGGGCCCAGCGCGGAAAGGCGCCGCTTGTGGGTGGTCTCAGCCAGCGGATTGATCTGGTCCATGAACTGGCTGAGCTGGCTGCGGCCAAAGAAATCGCGAATCACCGCGCTCAATGCCTTGGGGTTCACCAGTTTGGCGGGGGTCATGGTTCCGCTGTCCTGATCGAACAGGGTCATGCGCTCCTTCACCAACCGCTCCGTGCGGGCCAGACCCACGCGGCATTGGTTGGAGAGCAGCTCGCCAACCGTTCGCACGCGGCGGCTGCCGAGGTGGTCAATATCGTCGAGCACGCCCTCGCCCATCTTAAGCGTGAGCAAATAACGGGTGGCTTCCACGAGATCGCGCCGGGTGAGCACTCGCGATTGCGCAGGATCTTCAAAGCCGAGTTTCTGGCCGATCTTGTAACGCCCCACGCGGCCCAGGTCATAGCGCTTGGGATCGAAGAACAGGCGCTTGAGCAGCGCGCGGCTGTTGGCCACCGTGGGCGGGTCGCCCGGGCGCAGGCGGCTGTAAATTTCCTTGAGCGCCTCTTCCTCGTTGTGGGTGGGGTCCTTCTTCATGCACTTGATGATGAGGCCCTCGTCGCGGGTGGTGTCGACCACGCGAATCTTGGCCTGCCCCACTGCGGAAATCTGCTTGAGCACCGCCTTGGAAAGCGGCTCAAACGCGCGCGCCACAATCACGTTTTTCTCTGTGTCCACCGCGTCCTCCACCAGCACGAGGTTGGCCAGGCGCGGGTGTTTCTCGGCGGCCTTGAGGGTCAGTTCCTCGATGTCATAAAACAGCTCGAGGATTTCCGAGTCGGTGCCCTTGAGGCTTTCGTCCTCCAGAAAACACAGCGCGCGGAAGAAGGTGGTGATGAGAAACTTGCGCCGCCGCTTCTTGCGATCCAGATAGACATACAGCAAATCGCTGGTGTCATACTGCGCCTCAAACCACGAGCCGCGATCGGGAATGATGCGGAAGGAATGCAGCATCTTGCCATTGGCATGCTGGGTGGCCTCGAAGGCCAGGCCGGGGGAACGGTGCAGCTGGCTGACCACCACGCGCTCGGCGCCGTTGATCACGAAGCTGCCGGAGGGCGTCATCAGGGGCATCTCGCCCATGAACACCTTTTCTTCCTTCACCCCCTTGCCTTCCTTCAACTGATAGGTCACGTAGAGCGCCGCGCCGTATGTGCCGCCGTCCTCCAGCGACTCGAGCCAGGTTTGCTTGGGCGGGTTGATCTCGTAGCTGTGGAAATCAAGCGTGATATTCCCATCATAGCTCTCGATGGGAAATACTTCCTTGAACACCGCCTGAAGGCCCTCGTTCTTGCGCTTCTCGGGCGCGGTGTTGACCTGGAGAAAGTCGACGTAGGAGTCGCTCTGGATTTCAATGAGGTTGGGCGGATCGATCACCTCGTTGATTTTGCCGAAATTGATCCGCTCGTTATTGTTCGCTGCCATATCGCTATTTGTCCATCCCGGCCACTGGCCGGCGGGGTTGCCCCCAAATTGTTGTCACGTTTTGTCCCATCCAAGAGCGGCTCCGGAGATCCGCTTGTTTGTGCCCCGGCCAATGGCGCCGGGGCGGCCGGCGGGAATTGCCCCCCGCCGGCGCCCGATTAAAACCAAACTACTTGAGCTCGATCTTTGCGCCGGCTTCCTCGAGCTTTTTCTGGGCCTCCTCGGCCTCGTCCTTGCTCACGCCTTCTAGGATCGGGGCGGGGGCGCTCTCCACGAATTCCTTGGCCTCTTTCAGCCCAAGATCCGTCTTGATGGCGCGCACAGCCTTGATGCAGGGAATCTTCTTGCCGCCATCGCCGACGAAGATCACGTCAAAGGAATCCTTTTCCTCTGCCGCCTCGCCACCGCCTGCTGCGGGGCCGGCAACTGCCACTGCTGCCGGGGCTGCTGCGCTAACGTCCCATTTTTCCTCAAGTTTTTTCACCAAATCAGCTGCCTCAATCACGCTGAGGCTGCTCAGGTCGTCCACTATCTTATCCAGTTCTGCCATTTTGTTTTTCTTTCTTTTTTTGTCGTCTCGTCGTCCCTCGGGCGGGAGGGGTTTCATTACGCCGCCTGCGTACCGACGATTTACAGTGGTTCGTGTCTTTGCCCGCCCAACGCACCCGCGCCGGGCGAAATTCATCTATTCCTTCTCTGATTTCGCCTGGATGGCCCGCGCCAGCATCGTGGCCGGCGTGCCAATCACGCGCGCAATGGCCGTGGCGGGGGCCTGAATGGTCCCCAGCAACTGGCTGCGCAAAACGTCCAGTGAAGGCAGATCCGCCAATCGGTTGACCGCCTCGCCTTCCATGCGATCCTCGCCAAGGTAGCCGAAGTGGATGTTCAGCCGCTGGATGCCCTTGCCGTATTCCTTCACCACCTTGGCGGCGGAGGCGATGTCGTTGTCGCCGGTGACCACTGCCACCTGACCGGAGAGACCGCCGTTGAGTTCGCCCACGCCGGTTTACTCGCAGGCCTTGCGGAACACAGAGTTTTTCACCACGTGAATTTCCGCGCCGGCCGCGCGCAACTTGCCGCGAAGTTCCTCAAACTGTGCCACGGTCACGCCTGTGTAGTCGGTGGCAATAAAGTAGGGCGACGCGTTGAGCCGCTCCACGTATTCATTCGTCAAAAATTGTTTTTCCGCTCGCATAATTTTGCTCCGTTAATCTTGTTTGCCGAGGTCCTTGACGTCCACTTTCACGCCGGGGCTCATGGTGGCGCTAATTGTGCATCTCTGGAGATACGTGCCCTTAAACCCGTCCGGGCGGGCCTTGAACACCGCGTCCACCACAGCGCGCGCGTTTTCCAGCAACTTGTCCTCAGTGAAAGAGGCCTTGCCGACGACCACGTGCAGATTGGCGGTTTTGTCCACCTTGAATTCCACGCGCCCGGCTTTCACAGCCGTCACCGCCTTGCCGAGATCCTCGGTCACCGTGCCGGTCTTGGGGTTGGGCATCAACCCGCGCGGACCGAGCTGTCGGCCGAGCTTGGCGACGCCGCCCTTCATCGCCTCGGGGGTGGCCACGGCCACGTCAAATCCCGTCCAGCCGCCCTCCACTTTCTTGATTAGCTCCTCAAAACCCACATGCTCTGCGCCGGCGGCTTTGGCGGCATCCGCCGCGGCGCCGTCCGGGGCAAATGCGGCCACCACGATTTTCTGGCCGCTGCCGTGTGGCAGGGAAACGGTGCCGCGCACCATTTGATCCGAATGTTTCGGATCCACCCCCATCCGAAAACTGAGCTCCACTGTCTCGTCGAATTTTGCCTTGGGGAAACTCGCCAGCACGCCAATGGCGGCCTGCAGTCCCCGGGTCTCGTCCCCGTTCAGGGATTCCTGCGCTTTATTGTATCGTTTGCTTGCCATTTTGTTGTTGCGGTTCAACCGGACTTGCGCCCTCCCGCTGATTTGTTTTCAAAAAAATCTTCCCAATTTTAACCACGCACTTCAATGCCCATGCTGCGGGCGGTGCCGGCGATGATGCGGATGGCCATCTCGTCGTCGAACGCGTTCAAATCGTCCTGCTTGGTTTTCACAATCTCCAAAAGCTGCGCCTTGGTCACCCGACCTACCTTGTCCTTGTTGGGCGTGCCACTGCCCGAGGCAATGCCGGCGGCTTTCTTCAGCAGCTCCGCCGCGGGGGGGGACTTGAGGATGAAGGTGAAGCTCTTGTCCTGGTAGACGGTGATGACTACCGGCACGATGGTGCCGGCCATGTTCTGCGTCTTGGCGTTGAACTCCTTGCAGAAGGGCATGATGGGCACACCCAATTGGCCGAGGGCCGGGCCCACGGGCGGGGCGGGCTTCGCGTCGCCGCCGGGGATCTGCAGCTTGATGATTCCGATTTCTTTCTTGGCCATTCTGTTTTCCTATAAAATTGTCGTTATTGTTTCTCCACCTGCCAGTACTCCAGCTCCACCGGGGTGCTGCGGCCAAAGATGTCGATGGTCACCTTGAGCTTGCCGCTCTCCGGGTCGATTTCTTCCACGGCACCGTTGTAATTCAGGAACGGGCCGTCGTTGATTTTCACAATCTCATTCACTTCAAAATTCACCCGCGGCCGCTCAGTTTCCTCGGAGTCGGCAATCTGCGCCTGAATGTCCCGGATTTCATCGGGCGGCGTGGGCACGGGACGCTCACCCCCCACAAAGCCAATGATGCCCTGTGTTGCGTTGATAAAATCCCAAGGGGCCGCCTGAATGCGGCTTTCGTCGTCATACAGGTTTACTTCCATGAACAGGTATCCAGGATAAAGCTTGCGCTGCGTGGTGCTTTTTTTGCCGCCGCGCACCTCCACCACTTTTTCCATCGGCACAAGAATCTCGTTGATAAACCCACCCATCTCCTCGTCGGCGATGCGCTTGGTCAGGCTTTTCTCAACCTTTTGCTCCTGTCCGGAGAGGGTCTGGATGACGAACCATTCGTATGCCATGCAAATTTCCTAACTGCTGGACCCGCCCGCCATGAGCAGATCCCACACAATAAAATAAACAATTTTATCAGAAAACACAGTGAACATTCCCAGCAGGATGGAGGAGATCATCACCACCACGATATGCTGCCGCAGCTCGTCCATGGTCGGCCACGTGCACTTGTGCAGTTGCTCGCGGGTTTCGCCAATGAATTTGCGGATGACGGCAATGTATCCCTTGCGCCACAGCACGAGAATGGCTGCGAGCCCTACCGCCAGCCAAATGAGGGTGCCCAGGTCGATGCCGGAAGCCGCCCCGGCATCGGCGGAACCGGTGCTGTTTTGATCAGCGGAGCCTTTCCCGGAATCAATGGGGCCGGGCACCGTTTCTGTGACCTTGGGGGTTGCGTCTGTTTTTTTGTCCGTGGCTTCTGCCATTTTTACTTTCTAAATTGTCGTTCCTGTCGCTGCCGTCATTTTCCCGGTGGCGGAGGGGGAGGGATTCGAACCCCCGGTACCTCGCGGTACAGCGGTTTTCAAGACCGCCGCATTCGACCACTCTGCCACCCCTCCGGTTGCCGCCA
>CAZJRV010000145.1:0-7299 GCA_964548235.1 uncultured Verrucomicrobiota bacterium | reverse complement strand
TCGAAGAGGTCGACGTCCTCGGGGCAAAGCCCAGCAATCTCTGCTTCGGTGGCCCAGATGGACGTACCGTGTACATCACTGAAGTAGAGCATCGGCGATTGGTCCAGTTTCGTGTGGCTCAGCCGGGACTAGCATGGGCGCGGCTTCGTAAAAATTAAGTTACCGTTACCGGTGAGGTGCATAATTCGATAGTGTGCCCATCGGGATCTTTCACATAAATTTGAAACGCTCCGTCTGGCCGCGTGCGACGTTCGCGATACGGTACTTCCAGCTTTTGCAGGTGCGCTTCCCATTCGTCCATGTCATCGATTAGAAGCGCGTAATGGTTGCCACGGTTGCCGCTGTGGACGGGATCGGTGCGGTTGCCGATTAGATGCAATTCCTGTGTGACGCCCAGCCGATACCACGCGCCGGGGAATTTAAAGGTCGGCCGCGTCATGGGCTTTAGTTCCAGCACGCGCTCATAAAATTCGCAGCTCGCCGCCACGTCCACCACGTGGATTGCCACGTGATTTAGCTCCCGATGTTCCATGCGCGCGAGACTATGATATCTTTACCGCGCAGCCAATGCTCGTCTTTACGCACGCCAGAGCAGGGTTGATGCCCGCCGGAGCGGCTGCTAACTTAGCCCCACCAATGAATAAACAAATTTGCATCTTCCTTTCACTGTGCGCCGCGATGGCATTGTCCGCTGCGGACCCAAAATCAGAATTTTACCAACCCGTCAAAAAAGATGTGGAAGGTTGGACAATTGCCGTTGAGCCACAACTACTGGAAAAGAAAAACAAAGCCGTTGCTGACAAAGCCTTTGTGGCACTGGCTAATCACTTGCAGCGCGTGAAATTTATTTTGCCCGAGGCAAAGGTGAAGGAGCTGCAGAAGCTGCCCATTCGGCTCGAGTTGAATAACGGCCGATTAGGCAATATGCAGTACCACCCCAGCGCCTCATGGCTGCGCGCCAACCGGCACGACCCCGCGCTAGTGAAGCACGTGCACATCCCGCGCGCCGCTGCGCTCTACGCGCCGCACATGTGGACGAAGCATCCCTACGTGGTGATGCATGAGCTGGCCCATGCCTATCACGACCAGGTGTTGAGCTTTGACAACAAGGAAATCATCGTCGCTTACGAAGCTGCCAAGAAAGCCGGCATCTATGAAAAGGTGCTGCTCTACACTGGTCGCACCGTCCGCCACTACGGCCTCAACAACCACAAGGAATACTTCGCCGAAGCTACCGAGGCGTACTTGGGCGTGAACGATTTTTATCCCTTCGTCCGCGCCGAGCTGAAGGTGCACGACCCGCGGATGTTCAAAATCATGGAAAAAATCTGGGGGCCGGTAAAGTAGCAGCGACCTTTGGCTTGCGTTTTTTGCGACCGCACGAAAAGCTGGATTCAGTTCAGCCATGAAACGCATTATTTTTCCCGTCACTGTATTTTTTGTTCAAACTCTTTCCGCCGCGCAGTCCTTCGGCGCATGGGAATCGCACTCGCCGCGTTCGGAGATTAAGCCGACGTTTGAGTTGGCGGCGGGCGCGCACATCATCGATGCCAAGGGCCGGCACGGAGCCACCGGCCAATGGCGCGCGCGGTTCGAGGTGCGGGGCGGCACGTATTATCGGTTTTTTGCGAAGCGCAAAACGATGCGCATCCTCAACCGCCAGCGGCACGTGGTGGAGCGATTGATTTGGCTGGATGCCAAGGGCAAAAAGGCGGTGCGCGATGAGCCGACGTTTTCCTCGTATCGCCCCGGCAGCAACCCGCGGGCGGAACCGGAATTCCCGCGGGTGGGCGTGATGTCCCGCAGCGGCTGGGCGGAGGTCGACGAAGTTTTTCGCGCACCTAAAAATGCCACGCAGGTGCAGGTGGAGTTGTGCCTGCGATGGGAAACACACGGGCGCGTGGAATGGAAGGACGTTGCGCTGACGCCCACCGCCGCGCCCAAACCGCGTGTCGCCCGTTTGGCAACCATTCATTTCCAGCCGCGCGCGGGCAAAACCGCCGCCGAAAAATGCCGCCTCTTTGCCCCGCTCATTGCCGAGGCGGCGAAGAAGAAAGCAGACTTTGTGGTGTTGCCGGAGACGCTCACTTTTTATGCCAGCGGCAGCACGTACGCCCAACGCGCCGAACCGGTGCCCGGGCCGTCCACAAAATATTTCGGCACGTTGGCAAAAAAACATGACCTCTACATCGTGGCCGGCCTGCTTGAGCGCGACAAAAATCTTGTCTACAACGTCGCCGTGCTCATCGGCCCCGATGGCAATGTGGCCGGGAAATACCGCAAAGTGTGCCTGCCACGCGGCGAGATTGAAGGCGGCATTTCGCCCGGCACGAAGTATCCCGTCTTCCAGACCCGCTTCGGCAAGGTGGGCATGATGGTCTGCTACGATGGATTTTTTCCGGAGGTCGCGCGCAACCTCAGCAACAACGGCGCGGAAATTATCGCGTGGCCGGTGTGGGGCTGCAACCCCATGCTCGGCGCGGCGCGCGCGTGCGAAAACCACGTTTACATCGTCAGCAGCACCTATACCGATGCCGCAAGCAACTGGATGATCTCCGCCATCTACGGCCACGACGGCAAACCCCTCGCGCAGGCCAAGGACTGGGGCAGCGTTGCCATCACCGAGGTCGATTTAAACAAGCGCCTCTACTGGCACAGCCTCGGCGATTTCAAGGCGCAGATCCCCTCGCACCGTCCGCCGGAAAAGTAAAAATCAATTTATGAAAACACACCCAATCCAATTCCTGAAAATGACTGCGGCGTTTTTTGCGCTCACAGTCACAACTTTGTTTGGTGAGAATAAGGTGCCAATCACACATTCGTTCCTTGGCGTGGGCAAGGCGAACCGCGTGATCATCGTGGGCGAGGACGACAAAGTACAGTGGCGCTTTGATTTGCCGGCGAGTGATGGATGGGTGCTGCCAAGCGGCAACGTGTTGTTGGCGTTATACGGCACAAAGGATTTCCCGAATGGCGGCGTGGTGGAGGTGAACCGGAAGACACAGAAAATCGTGTGGGCGTACAAAGGACAGCAAAAAGAAATCAGCACCGCCCAGCCGTTGGGCGGTGGCAGGTTTCTCGTGGCGGAGCTAGGGCCGGCTCCGCGGGCGATTGTGATCAATCGCAAGGGTGAGGTATTAAAATCCACGCCGCTGGCGTGTCAGAAGAAAAATTTCCACATGCAAACGCGGATGCTGCGATTGCTGCCCAACGGAAATTATATCGCGCCGCATTTGTTTGATTTTGCGGTAATGGAATACGAGCCGGACACGGGCAAGGTGGTGCGCAGTTTCCCCACCGACGACCGCGGCCGCGCCAAGCGCGATTGGCCGTTCACCGCCATTCGGCTGGCCAATGGCAACACGCTCATCGGTTGTACCAACGGCAATCGTATCATAGAGGTGGACGCGAAAGGCAAAATAGTGTGGAAAGTAGACAACACGGACATCGGCGAAAAATTGTTCGATGACGCCTGCGGCGTGCAGCGATTGCCCAACGGCAACACGGTCGTCACAAGTTATCACGCGAAGGGCAATGCGGTGAAGCTCTTCGAGGTCACGCGCGATAAAAAAGTAGTGTGGCGCTACAACGGCCAGCGCGCGGGCTTTCATCATTTTCAAATCCTCACCACAAACGGCGAGCCATTGAAAAACAATACGTGGAAATAACGCGTCGCCAATTCCTCGCAAGCACAGCCATCACTGCCACAGCGGTTGGCGTAGAACCCGCGCGCGGACCATTCGCCATCGTGCTCGGCACGGCGCAGGATGGCGGGTTTCCGCAGGCAGGTTGCAAAAAGGATTGCTGCAAGATTGCATGGGGCAATTCGGCGAACCGGCGTGATCCGGCCAGTCTTGGTATTATCGATCCAGTTTCCGGTCAGCGATGGCTTGTGGAATGCACGCCGAATTTCCCGCGCCAAGCGAGGCGGTTTGATGCGGCGCAACCGAAACTGGCCGGGCGCATCGATGGCATCCTGCTCACGCACGCGCACATGGGGCACTATGCGGGGCTGCTCCATCTCGGACGCGAGGTGATGGGTGCCAATGGCGTGCCGGTGCATGCGATGCCGCGCATGGAAAAATTCCTGCGCACGCAAGGGCCATGGAGTCAGTTGGTGAAGTTGAAAAATATCGCGCTGCGGCCCATGCGCGATGGGCGCGCGTTTGCGCTGAACCGGCGTCTGCGGGTGACGCCGTTTTTGGTTCCTCACCGCGATGAGTTTTCCGAAACCGTCGGCTTTCGCATCGAAGGACCGCGCCAAAAAATTCTGTGGCTGCCGGACATCGACAAATGGGAGCGCTGGCAAACGCCATTGGAAAACGCACTCGCCGGCGTGGATGTCGCCTATCTCGACGCCACGTTTTATGCCGACGGCGAATTGGGTGGGCGCGATATGTCAAAAATCCCGCACCCCTTCATAGCCGAGACGATGACACGCCTCAAAAACCAACCCGCCGCCACCCGCGCCAAGGTGCGCTTCATCCACCTCAACCACACCAACCCCGCCCACAACCCCAACAGCTCCGCCGCCAAGGCAATCCGCGCAGGCGGATTCCGCGTGGCCGCGCAGGGCGAGCGCGTGGAGTTGTAACGACCCGCCGGTCGGCTCATACTGCGCCCATGCGATTTTTCATTTTTCTTTTTTGTTTTAGCTGTGCTGTGCGGGCCGCCGAGCCGGGGCCGTTGGTCATTGTCGGTGGCGGTGGCACGCCCGTTGAAGCACAGAAACTTTTTGTGAAACTCGCCGGAGGCAAGGCCGCGCGCATCGCCGTGTTGCCACAGGCTTCGAGTCGCGAAGACCGCGGCGAGTCGTCGGTGAAAATGTTCAGCGAATTGGGCGCACAAGTTTTTATCGTGGAATTGAAAACCCCCAAGGCCGCCCGCGAACAGTTGGAAGTGGCAACAGCGATTTGGTTTCCCGGCGGCAGTCAGGCGGTGTTGTATGAGGCGCTCGAGAAGGCGGGACTCATCAAGTATCTCCGCGATCGCCACGCGGGCGGCCTGCCCTTCGGCGGCACCAGCGCGGGCGCGGCGGCGATGTCGGCGGTGATGATTCCCCGTATGCCTGAAAAGCCCGCCCTGCGCGCGGGCAACACGCTCACCACCCCCGGCCTCGGCCTTGCGCCGGGACTTATCATTGACCAACATTTTATTGCGCGTCGCCGGATGAATCGTTTGCTCAGTGCAGTGCTCGAGCATCCGGAGCACCTCGGCGTTGGCATCGGCGAAGCCACGGCCATCATCGTGCGCGGCAACCAATTCTCCGTCATGGGCCAAAATAGCGTGGTGGTGATGGATGCCCGTGATGCCAAGCGTGTTCGCGGAGGCAAGGGCGATCTGCAATCCGCGGCGGGGGTGAAGCTGCACGTGATGAAGGCCGGGCAGAAGTTTTGGTTCCGGGAGGATTGATTTTTCATCCATTCCGCCTTGTCACTCCGCCCGCTGGGGTGGATGCTTCGGGCATGCGGCGATTTCTTTTAATCCTTTCTGCGATGTGGGCTTTTTCGGTTCACGCGAAGCCGAACATTATTTTCATCATGGTCGATGACCTCGGCAAGGATTGGATTTCCTGCTACGGGGCGGATGACATCAAGACGCCGAACATCGATGCGCTGGCGAAGGGCGGGATGAAATTTCACAACGCATGGAGCATGCCGCAGTGCACGCCGACGCGCGCGACGCTGCTCACCGGCCAATACCCGTGGCGCACCGGCTGGGTGAATCACTGGGACGTGCCGCGCTGGGGCGTGGGGTATTTTGACTGGGCCAAGTACACGACCTTTGCGCGCGTGATGAAAGGTGCCGGTTATCGTACCGCCATCGCCGGCAAGTGGCAAATCAACGACTTTCGCCTCGAGCCCAATGCGCTGGAGAAACACGGCTTCGACGACTGGTGCATGTGGACCGGCTACGAGGCGGGCAATCCGCCCAGCGGCGAGCGCTACGCAGACGCATACATTCATACGCGCGCAGGTAGCAAAACGTACAAAGGCAAGTTCGGCCCGGACGTGTATTGCGATTTCCTCGTGGACTTCATTCACCAAAACAAAGCCAAGCCGATGATGCTTTATTTTCCGATGGTCCTCACGCACGGGCCGCTCGTGCCCACGCCCGACGAGCCGAATGTCGCCGGCAAAACCGCCCGCCTCAAGGCCATGGTGCGTTACACCGACAAACTCGTCGGGCGGCTCGTCAAAGCGGTGGAGGAGGCCGGCATCCGCAAAAACACAATCATCATTTTCACCACCGACAACGGCACTGGCGGCGGCGTGCGCGGCACCATTGGCGGCGTGCGGCCCACCGGCGGCAAGGGCAAAAACTACGAGGGCGGCGTGTGCCAGCCCTTCATCGTCAACTGCCCCGGCATGGTGACCGCCGGCGTGGAAACCGATGCGCTCACCGATTTCACCGATCTGCTGCCCACCTTCGCCGAGCTGGGCGGCGGCGCGTTGCCCAAGGGCGTGAAGCTCGACGGTCGGTCATTCGCCCCGCTCCTGCTCGGCAAAGCCAACGATTCCCCGCGCGATTGGATTCTCGCCATGGGCCACGGCGCGGCGCGGCTGGACAAAAACGGCGTGCGAGGTCGCACCGATTACATGGACCGCGTCCTGCGCGACAAACGCTACAAGGTTTGGCTGGAAAAAGGGCCGGTCATTTCGCGCCTGTACGATTTGAAGACCGACCCCATGGAGCAGCATAATCTCATCGACAGCAAAACCGCCGCGCACCTCGCAACCTTGAAAAAATTCCGCGCCATCATCGCTTCCCAACCCCAAACTGACGCCCGCCCGCAATACCGGTCGCGCAAAGTCAATTCATGGGACCGCAAGCCCGGCGCTTCGTTGAAGCCCAAGAGCGAGAATCGTAAAAACAAAAAAGACAGGAGCTAAAAATCATGGCCAACAAAGACAAACGTAAAGAGACGAAGAAAACACCCAAACTCACCAAGGCGGAAAAGAAAAAGCGGAAGAAGGAGAAAAAGGGGAAGTGACCGCCCGGGCCGGGTTCAAAAGTTTGGCGGTCGGCGTGATGGCCGTGTTGCTGGGTGTTTCCGCATCCGCTGCGGACAAGTCGAACATCCTCTTCATCATGGCCGATGACCTCGGCTGGATGGATCTCGCGTGCCAAGGCAACAAGCTCGTCGACACGCCGCACCTCGACCGATTGGCCAAGCAGGGCATGCGGTTCACGCGGGCATACGCGGCAGCGCCGGTGTGTTCGCCGACGCGGTGCGCGGTGCTGACGGGACAGGCGCCCGCGCGCATTGGGCTCACGACGCATTTGCCGGGCAAGTTT
>CAZJRV010000144.1:0-7309 GCA_964548235.1 uncultured Verrucomicrobiota bacterium | reverse complement strand
GGCGGTCCGTACGCCTGTAAAAACCCAACAAAAAAACCTTTGGCCGGGAAAGGGGGGGGTATCCCCGGCAAACGTCGCATCCACCAATGCCGCCCAGCCGTTTTTGGTGTATTCAAATTCGCCGCGCTGCCGCCACGCTTCGACAAAGCGTTGGGTGATTGTTTCCGGCGCGGCATCCACCCCATGACGCGCAGCCACCTCGGCGTAAGCATGCCCAACCGAAGGCCAGGGCTCGATGAGCGTTCCGCCCACGTCAAAAGTTATGGCTGCGACATTTTCCATTCGTTTAAATCACGTTTGTCCACTTCACACTCGAGCCCCAGCAATTCCATCGCCTCGCCCAATAAATAATTGGAACCGGTGATGAGGACAAAGTCATCCTCCGCCACGGCGGCCAAGCCGTTTTTCAATGACGACTCTGCGACGACCTCGCAATCAGTTTGTTGCCGACACGCTTCCGCCAATTCGTCCGGCGGCAAAGTCCGTTCGCTGCTGACCGGAACACAAACAATCCGCCCCGCGACCGGTGCGAGAATCTCGATCATCCGTTCCCAGTTTTTATCGGCCAACACGCCAAGCACCAGCGTGGGCTGTTTTCCGGAATGCAGCTCGCCCAAAACCGCGCGCAGGGCCTTGGCGCTGGCGGGGTTGTGGACGGCGTCGAGCATCAGCTTGCGTCCATCGTGTTCAAACACTTGCCCGCGCGCGGGCCATTGGACATTGGCGAGGCCGGTTTTGATGGATTCATTTTTTACCGGCAACGTGGTTTGCAGCGCCTCAACGGTGGCGGCGGCGAGAGCGGCGTTTTGGCGTTGGTGTTTTCCAGCGAGCGCGGTGAGGTGTTCGGCGTCCACAAAATTGATTTCGCCGGTTTGTTCAAGCACGGCTTGTGCCTCGGACGGTTGCGGGGCACTAAGGGCTGGGATGCCTTGTTTGATGATGCCGGCTTTTTCGGCGGCGATTTGGGCGAGGGTTTCGCCGAGGTATTGTTGGTGGTCCAGCGCGATGGGGGTGATGACGGTGGCGATGGGGGTGACGATGTTGGTGGCGTCGAGCCGTCCACCGAGGCCGGTCTCGAGCAGGACGATTTCGCACCGCTCTCGCGTGAAATGTTCGAGGGCCATCACGGTGACGACTTCGAAAAAGGTGGGCGGCTGCTCGGCTGGGAATTGGCGGAGCAATGCCTGAATGCATTCGGTGAGGCGCACGACCTCTGCCTCGGGGATGGGTGCGCGGTTGACTTGAATGCGTTCGCGAAAACTGACGAGGTGCGGTGAAGTGAAGAGGCCGGTTTTGAAACCCGCCGTGCGGTAAATGCTTTCCAACATCGCGCACACGGACCCTTTGCCGTTGGTGCCGGCGACGTGGATGATGTTTAGCGATTGATGCGGATTGCCCGCGATCGCGGCGAGTTGGCGCGGGTTTTCCAATCCCAGCTTGGAGCCGAGCAAGCGCAGCTCGTACAGCCAGTCGATGGCCTCGGAGTAAGTCACGGCTAGTTGCCGTTGGCGTGTTGGTGGGCGGCCTTGATGAAGCCGGCGAAGAGGGGATGGGCTTGGACGGGTTTGCTACGAAACTCGGGGTGGGCCTGGGTGGCCATAAAGTATGGGTGCTCTTTCAGCTCGATGAGTTCCACGAGATTACCATCGGGCGAGGTGCCACTGAAGGTGAAGTTCTTGGCCTCGAATTGTTCGCGGTAGGCGTTGTTGAACTCATAGCGGTGGCGATGGCGTTCGCTGATATCCTCGGTGCCGTAGAGCTCGGCGGCCTTGCTGTCGGGCGACAACTTGCAGGCTTGTGCGCCGAGGCGCATGGTGCCGCCCATTTCGGTGACGTTTTGTTGCTCGTCGAGCAGGGCGATGATGGGGTGAGGCGTCTTGGAATCGAATTCCGCGGAGTGCGCGCCTTCCAACCCCAGCGCATTGCGGGCAAATTCAACGCAGGCGATTTGCATGCCGAGGCAAAGACCAAGGAAGGGGACGTTGTTTTCGCGGGCGTACTTGGCGGCGAGCACTTTGCCTTCAATGCCGCGTTCGCCAAAGCCGCCGGGCACCAGCACGCCGGATAGCCCCTCGAGATGGGAGAGACCGCCGTTCTTCTCGATGTCCTCGGAATCCACTCGCACGATTTCCACGGCGCAATCGTTTGCTCCACCAGCGTGCGTGACGGCTTCGTACACGCTCTTGTACGCGTCCTGCAAATCGATGTATTTGCCGATGACACCGATTTTGACTTTGTGCTTGGGCTCGATGATTCGGTTGATGACTGATTCCCAACGGCTCATGTCCGCGGGCGGAGTTTCGATGCCCAAATATTCGCAAACAAGTTCGTCCATCTTTTCGCGCTGAAGCATCAGCGGCACTTCGTAAATGGAATGCTCCACGTCGATTTCCTCAATCACCGCCTCAACGGGGACGTTGCAGAAGAGGGAAATTTTTTGGCGCAGCTCGTCGTTGAGCGGCTTCTCGGTGCGGCACACGAGAATGTCCGGCGCGATGCCGATCTCGCGCAGCTTGGCGACCGATTGCTGGGTGGGCTTGGTCTTCAGCTCGCCGGCAGCCTTAATGAAGGGCACGTAAGTGACGTGCACAAAAATCGTGTTGCCCCGGCCATTCTCCAGCGCGAATTCGCGAATTGCCTCGAGGAACGGCAAGCCTTCGATGTCGCCGGTGGTGCCGCCGATTTCGGTGATGACCACATCTGCGCCACTTTTTTCGGCCACGGCGTGCACACGGTTTTTGATTTCATCGGTCACGTGCGGAATCACCTGCACAGTTTTGCCGAGATAATCGCCGCGCCGTTCCTTTTCCAAAACGGTTTGGTAAACGCGCCCACTGGTAAGGTTGTTAAACTGCGTGAGTTTGGAATTGGTGAACCGCTCATAATGGCCGAGGTCGAGATCGGTTTCCGCGCCGTCATCCAGCACGTACACCTCGCCGTGCTGGAACGGGCTCATCGTGCCGGGGTCGACGTTCAGGTAAGGATCAAACTTTTGCAGCGCCACCTTGAGCCCGCGGCTCTCCAGCAACGTGCCGAGCGAGGCCGCCGTGAGCCCCTTGCCCAAGGAACTCACCACACCACCTGTCAAAAAAATAAATTTCATTCGTTCAATTTTGCCAATAAGGCCTCAACCCGCTGCACATCTTCCGACACGTCCACGCCGATGGCGTCATACTCCACCTTGCACACGGCAATGGCAATGCCGTTTTCCAGCGCGCGCAACTGCTCCAGCCGCTCGGCTTGTTCCAACGGCGAGGGCGCGTGGCCAACCAGTCGCTGGAGCGTTTCGCGCCGGTAACCGTAAATGCCCAAGTGTTTCAAAAACGGAAAGGCCGACAAATGTTGGTCGGGGCTTTCCCCGGACAAGTCGCGCAAAAACGGAATCGTCCGGCGGGAGAAATATAGGGCGCGGCTCTCGACACTGACAACGACTTTCACCGCGTTGGGGTCTTCCAGTTCCGAAATGTTGTTCACAGCCGTGGCGGCGGTGGTCATTTCAGTGTCCGCCAATGCGCCCGCCACAGCGTCAATCACTGCCGGCGCAATGAGCGGTTCGTCGCCCTGCACATTCACCACCGCATCGCAATCCAACCGCGCGGCCACTTCCGCAATTCGGTCGGTGCCGCTGGGATGATCGGCTCGCGTCATTTCCACTTTGCAAAACTCGCGCGCCACTTCCGCAATGCGCTCATCATCCGTGGCTACAATCACATCCGCCAAAGATGCCGCCTCCCGGCAACGCTCCACGACGTGTTGAATCAGCGGCTTGCCCGCGATGGGATGCAGCGGCTTGCCCGGAAACCGAGTGGATGCAAACCGCGCCGGAATGATGCCGATGGTTTTCATCGCCATTTGATATAATCTTCCGGTGTGAATCCGGCATCTTTGAGGATTCGTTTTGTAATTCCCCGCCCCAAATCCGTGCCGGAATGCAGGGGCACAGTCACGCCGATTTTATTAGTCGGATGCCAAAGCGACAAGTAGCTCCCGCGTTGGCGAACCTCTTCAAACCCTTTCGCCTTCAAAAACCGGACGAGCTCCGATGCCTTAATGGTGGGCATCCGGCTCATGCCGGCAACGCGAAAGTCAATTCCTCAACGTGCACAATGCGATCATTTTGTGGAACCGGTTCGCCTTTTTCGCGCAGCATTTCCAAGTGTAGCGCGACCGCCTCACGGATATTGGCCTTCGCTTCCTCGATGGTGCTGCCGTTGGAAGTGCAGCCGGGCAGCGATGGCGAATAGGCGCTGAAGCCCGCAGCCGAGTCGTCCTCCCGCTCAATCACCACTTCAAATGAATGATATGTCATGTCCGAAGAGTATCGCACTTTCGCGCGTGTTTCAATCGCTGTCGTTCAAAATCCAATCTACCGCTGTGCCGATGTCGTCCACGACGGCGGCTGGGGCCACGGTGGTGGGCTCGGCTTGTTCCAGTTCGGCGCCGTAGCCGGTGCGGACGAGGATGCTTTGTTTTACGCCTGCGTTCCAGCCACATTGGAGGTCGGCGGTTTTGTCGCCGACCATGTAGCTTTGGGCAAGGTCGATGCTGAATTCGGCGGCGGCGTCCTGCAAAAATTTCGGGCTGGGCTTGCGGCCGGGACTATTGTCCTCGGGGGATTCGGGTGCGAAATAGATTTTCTCAAGCCGCACTCCATCGGCTGCAAGCGACGTGACCAATTTTGTGTTCACAGCGTGCATATCCGCCTCAGTGTAATAGCCGCGGCCGATGCCGGATTGGTTGGTGACGATGAAGAGCGCGAAGTCCGCGTCCATCAGCCGCCGCAGCGCGGGGCCGGTGCCAGAGATGATTGCCGCTCCACGTTGAGCGTGCCGTCGCGATCAAGAAACACCGCGCGCTTCATCGGCCTACGGAGCTCTGAGCGAATGGGTTAAACATAAAAACTCCCGCTCAATTCGCGCGGCGTGACCACCGCCGTGCCCATCTTGCCGACGACCACCCCGGCGGCATGGTTGGAAAACACCGCCGCCTCGGCAGGCGAAGCCCCCGCGGCAATGGCGAGGGTGAAGCTGGCGATGACTGTGTCGCCCGCGCCGGAGACATCATAAATTTCCTGCGCCACGGTGGGGATGACCGTGGGCTTGGCGTCGCGCGGGCAAAGCAACATTCCGTGTTCGCTAAGGGTCACCAACATAATGGCGGGCGCGAATTTTTCCTGCACGGCCGCAACCGCCGAGTTCAGACTAGCCTCGGTGGCTTCATCGGGCAATCCCGCCAGCGCGAATAGCTCACCGCGATTGGGCGTGATGAGCGACATGTCGGCGAGGTCGAGCTGATGGGCGGGCTTCGGATCGAAGCTCAGCCAAATGCCGCGCGGCTTGCACAGCGTGCGGAGGCCATCGAGGAGCTCCTGCGTCACCGCGCCTTTGCTGTAATCGCAAATGATAACCGCATGCGTGGTGTCCAGCTCAGCCTCAATCGCGTCGAGCATTCGCTTGGTCACGCGTGCTTCGGCGGCGTCATTCGTCTCGCGGTCCACGCGCAGCATTTGCTGTTGATGCGCAATCACGCGCGTCTTGCGCGTCGTCATCCGCGAGGCGGAGGCAATCAAGCCGCTGCCATCCACGCTGTCTTCCTTGAGCAATTGCTTGAGCATTTTCGCGCCATCATCCTTGCCCACGAGGCCATAAAGCCCCACATCCGCTCCAAGCGCGGTGAGGTTGCGCGCCACATTGGCCGCGCCGCCGGGCATGTAGGTTTCGTTTTGGAACTCCACCACCGGCACCGGAGCTTCCGGCGAGATACGCTTCACGCGCCCCCACAGGAACTGATCCAACATCACATCGCCCACTACCAGCACCCGACTTTTCGTAGCCGCCCGCAGCAGACCCTTCACGCGTTTTACAGTTACACTCATTTTGAAAAAATCGTCCTGCCGAAAATTGTCAAAACTCAGCCGAAGGTCAACCCCGCTCTGTGTTGGCAGCTAAATTGTCAGACGGCCATTAAGGAGAATTCGGCTCCAAAAACCCTGTCAATGGGCTCGTCGCCTTGGCCGATGCACTGGTTTTGCCCAAGCCAATTTCGTACGCCATGCGGCCCGCCTCGGTGGCCTTGGCAAAAGCACGGGCCATGCGGCAGGGATCATCATTGACGGCGATGGCGGTGTTAACAAGCACGGCGTCGGCACCGAGTTCCATCGCCTCCGCCGCGTGACTGGGCGCACCGATGCCGGCATCCACCACAACCGGCACATTGGCTTGGTCAAGGATGATGCGAATTTGGTCGCGCGTTTGCACACCACCATTGCTGCCGATGGGCGCGCCGAGCGGCATCACCGTGGCACAGCCGACTTCCTGCAAACGCTTGGCAATGACGGGGTCGGCATTGATGTACGGCAACACTGTGAATCCCTCGCGCACCAGCTGTTCCGCCGCCGCCAGCGTCTCCACCGGATCGGGCAGGAGGTAGCGCGGATCCGGATGGATCTCCAGCTTCACCCACTTGGGCAAACCTGCCGCTGCCGCTAACCGAGCGAGCCGCACCGCTTCCTCGGCATTCATTGCACCACTGGTATTGGGTAGCAGCAAAAATTTCTCCGGGTCAATGAATTCAAGAATATTGGCGAACGGATCCTTCTCACCCGTTAAGTCCGCCCGCCGCAGCGCGACCGTCACCATCTCGGCCCCGCTCGCCTCCAGCGCCGCGCGCATCAACTCCGGCGAGGCAAACTTCCCCGTCCCCAAAATCAGGCGCGAGGAAAATTCACGATCCGCAATCGTCAATGGCATCACTAGCACCCGCCCAACTTACGCCGACTAAGCCGAGTCGTCGAGGATGTCTTGGAATTCCCTCGCCCAAAAAACAGCTTTGCCCCATTGTCGCCACGCAAATGAAAAAAAGCCCGCTATCTGAACTGGGCCGACGCACTGCGGAGCCGCCGATTACTTGGCTGATGCGGGAGGCATTGGTGCGGCCGGGGCTCATCTCGTTGGCGGCGGGGTTTACGGATAACCCATCGCTGCCGGTCGAGATTACGCGCGACATCATGACGGATATGCTGCGCACGGGGAAGACCGGCCAGCCACCGTTGCAGTACGGCACCACCGCGGGCGATGAAACGCTGCGCGCGCTCACGGCGCAGCGGCTCGCGCAACTGGACGGCCAATCACCCAAGGCCAAGGCGTACTCGCCGAGCCGAATGATGATCACCCACGGCTCGCAGCAATTTCTGTACATCCTCACGGAAATTCTTTTTGACCCAGGCGACATCGTGCTGGTCGAGGACCCCACGTATTTTGTGTACCTTGGCATCAAGCAAAGCCACGGCATTCGCGGGCGCGGCATTCGC
>CAZJRV010000143.1:0-7413 GCA_964548235.1 uncultured Verrucomicrobiota bacterium | reverse complement strand
CCCGTCATTATTGGAGACAGCCGGCATCGTGTGCAGGAATTGCCCTGCACGCATTTCAAAATGAATCGGGCTGAGTTCGAATCGTTGAACGAAAAATCATTCAATTCACTTGAAGAAATCGAAGACACCCTTATATGCATGGCTTTAAACGAAATTGTGGACTACTACGTGACCCTCGCGGAGGATGGCATCATCGCAGCCGATTGGTACGCCGACTACCTCCATGCCCCCGCCCTGCCCGTGCGCGGCGACATCGACATTGTCGGTGCCGGCGATGCGGTCACCGCAAACCTGGCGGCCGCCTCGGGCGCAGATGCCAGTCTGACAGAGACTCTTGAGCTGGCCAATCGCGCGGCATCCATCGTCATCCATAAACTTGGAACAACTGGCACCGCGTCAGTGGAAGAGCTTCGAAACTGGTAGGGACACGCTCAGAACGCCCCTACCAGTGCCAGTGCATGGATTCAGTAACACGTGGTTTTTCGTTTTGCAGCTCGAGAAAAATGGACTGTAGTTTTTTTTGATTGGCGAATTTTATTCCGCCGTCTGTTCCCAACACGCTTAACGCTGTGCCAAGGCTGTCGGCGGTGGTAGAGGATGATGTAACTACCGTGACCTGCACTCGGTTGGTGAGGCCGAGGCCGGTGCGGGGATCCACGATGTGAGAATAACGACGTCCGTCGATTTCCACGAATTGCTCGGTGTCGCCGCTGGTGGATAGGGCCTGATGTTTCAGGAACAGATTGCGCGGGTAAAGATTTCCAAATTCATCGATGTTGCGCACTAACACGCGCCAGCCTATTTGCCCCGGGGGCGGTTCGCTGGTGAGCATATCGCCGCTGGCAGCCACAAAGGCGCGGTGGATGCCGTTGGCCTTGAGCACTTTCATCGCCTCATCGACGGCGTAACCTTTGGCGATGCCGCCGAGGTCGAGCTGCATGTTGGCGGCGAGCAGTGTGACGGTGCGGTTGCGACCGTTGAGTTGTATTTTTTCAAATCCCACGCGACTTTGCACGGAGGCGAGGGCCTCGGCGGACGGGAGCTTTTGTTGTTTGCGGGCTTTGCGCCAGAGTCGAATCATGGGGCCGGCGGTGATGTCGAAGGCGCCATCGGTTTCGCGGGCGAGGGTTTGGGCGGATTGGAGGATGTCAAAAAGTTCGCGGCTGACTTTGACGGTTTGGCCGGGCGGTGAATGGCAGAGGCGATTGAGTTCGCTGCCGGGCTCGTAATCGGAAAACATTCCGTTGAGTTGCTCGACGCGCGAGTAGGCTTGGCGTGCGATGCGTTCGGCGGCGGGGCGGTCATCGGCGTAAAACTTGAGGTGAAAGTCCACGCCCATCTCGGGGTCGACATACTCGAAGCGCTGCCCCGCAGCGTCTTTTTGCCAACTGCAACAGCCGCCGATAGCCAAAAACCCAAGCAGACAGAAAAAAACCCGCACGCCCGGAGGGTGCGGGTGGAAACAATTTTGAGCAACTCGTTAATGGACTCGGGCCGATTGCAGATCAGGCAAAGGGATTCCACTTGCCCGGATGCGGCACGGGGTACTTGCCGTCCTCGCCCTTCAGTGCCGGCGGCTCGGTTTTCAGTGTCCAGTTGTCAATGTCCGGGCAGTAGTTTTTCCCGTTTTTGAGAAGGTCATCCCATTTGATAACGCGGCCGGAATAACAGGCCTCGCGACCGAGGATTGCCGTAAACGTGGCCTTTGCTCCGTAATCGCCTTCATTGTAAATTTCGCCATTGCTGAGCGCCTTGATGAGGTCAGTTTGTTCCTGCTGATGCCCCCCGCCCTTGCCTCGAACGGGAATCGGGTCTTTGCCAAACGGACTGATGACCGATGCCAGCTTGCAAACCCCCTTGCTACCGTGCGCGTACTCGGCAACATGGCCGAAGGTCGCATTACCACCCAGATGCCGACCCTGACTGTACATCTTGTGGCCATTGGCATAGGTGTACTCGACGAAGGTATGGTCAAAAATTTGCGACTTGGTGCGATCACCACCCATCCGCTGTTCACCGCCGCCCATGCCATTGGCCATGACGGGGTAGCCCTGCATGACCCAGTTGCCGACATCAAGATTGTGGATGTGCTGCTCGCAAATCTGATCCCCGGAGGCCCAAATGAAGTGGTACCAATTGTTACATTGAAAACCCATTTCAGATTGATTCGGCTTACGGTCGCGATACCAAATGCCGCGGCCATTCCAATACACTCGCATCAGATTAATATCCCCGATGGCACCGTCGTGTAGTTTTTCCACGTTCTGAATATATCGTTCCTCATGGCGGCGTTGCAGGCCGATGCCGACCATAAGATTTTTCTTCTTCGCAACCTCATTGGCCTCGAGGAAGCGTTTGACACCGGGTGCATCGGAGGCAACGGGTTTCTCACAAAAAACGTGTTTGCCGGCTCTTACCGCATAATCAAACTGCTGCGGCTTAAAGCCCGGGGGCGTGGCGATGACCACCAGATCCGCGCCGGAATCGATGGCATTTTTGTAGCCGTCCAAGCCTCCAAAAATCTTATCCTCAACCACATCCACCTTGTCGCCGTGTTGTTTCTTCAGGTTTGCAATGGAGCCTTTGGCCTTGTCCGGATTCACGTCGGCCACGGCAACGAGGCGGGTGTTGCCATCGGTCTTCATGATCTGATTGGCGGCGCCACTGCCGCGGCCACCGCAACCCACCAGTGCCACACTGATTGTGCCGCCCCCGGCCGCGTGCGCCACTCGCTCAATCGGGATTTGGCTGAGCACCGCGCCGGCCGCGGCGGCTTTGCTCGAGGACTTCAGAAAATTACGCCGGTTGACTTGGGTTTTGGAATTATTTTTCATGGTAATCAATAAATGCCCGGGGATTGGTTCCGTCGGTGGAAAAAGTCTAGCGGATGGGGGCCGGGTGGCAAGCCCGAGTTAAGAAAAACATTGGATGCGGACTTGGGAGAAGCCATCAGTCTACTGGCACGTCGTATTCCACGCCGTTGTTCCAATAGGCCTTCATTTCCGCCTTGGTGGGCACCTTTAGCGGGCGCACAAGGCGCATACCCTGGAATGTGGCATCGGTGAGGTACCAGATGCTCTTGGGTAATTGCGGATCCTGCTGCTTCCAGTTTGGGTTGGAAAAAATCCGCGCCGCACTGCGCAGCTTGCTCGTTGGATGATCCGCGTGAAAAGAGCCGCCGCGCGAAACGTGCGGATACGGCCCGGTGCCTTTCACCCACGGATCCAGCAACAGCGATTTCGAGCCCTTGTAAGGCGCGCCGCCATCGAGCACCCATTCGGCCACGTTCCCGTGCATGTCATGCAAGCCCCACGGGTTGGGTTTCTTCAGGCCGATCTTGGTGTATTGCATACCAAAGGTAATGGGATCCATTGAGTTTGCGGCATAGCGCGTGTGGGCATTGAGTGTGGCGCGGTCATCCTCATTGCCCCATGAAAACGCTGTGGTCATGCCCGCGCGGCAGGCGTATTCCCACTCCGCCTCGGTGGGTAGCCGATAGAAATGCCCTGTCTTGGCGCTAAGCCATTGGCAATATTTATTGGCCGCATGTTGGGTCATGGAGATGGCCGGATGCTGACCGGTGCCCATTCCGAAATCCATGTTCACATAAGGCTTGGTGGGTGTGGCCACCTGCTCCAACCACCACTTGGACGACTCATTTTCAAATTTCTTTTTTTGGTAATACATGAACTCGTGGTAGTCATCCCAAGTCACTTCATGTTTACCAATCCAGAATGGAGAAACCTGCACACGCCGCTGCGGGCCTTCATTTATGTCGCGGCCTTTTTCACCCGCCGGACTGCCCATCAAAAAGGTGCCGCCCCTGATGGGAACCATCGTGAAATCGGACAACGTGTTGGGGATCTTGTCCACGAAAGGCTTCATCTCCGCCTCGGCCACTGGCTTGTGCTTGGCCATGATTTTTGTGTGGATGGCCTCAACGATTTTATTTTCGTCCGCGCCCTTGACAATTTTTTTCTTGGCCGTCAATTGCAGTCCATCAGGCCACGTGGCGCCTTCATCGATCCAACGCGCCACCAGCGCAATCTCCTCCTTGGTCGGCCGCTGATCCTTTTCCTTTGGCGGCATCACCTCCTCGTCATCCAACGGCAAGGTCATCGACTCCCAAACCATACTGCGCTCGTGATCGCCGGGGCGAATGCGTCGGCCTTTCAACGCCTTCTCCTTGATATCCATCTGATAACCGCCCCCCTTCTCCTCCGCCCAACCCTCGCGATGGCAGGCCACGCAGTTGTATTCAAAGATCGGCTTGATGTGCTTGACGAAATCGACCTTCTCTATCTTGTCCAGATCAATGGCGCTCACCGGCGTTTCCCCACCGCCATCGCCATTGCCGCCCGTCGACTGATCTCCATTATCCCCCGTGGCACAGGCAATCAACAGCACCAAACTTGTCACTCCCAAAATGCGTAAAAACATGCGGCCGCCAGTGAAAGAAATCGCACGGAAAATGTCAATAAACATGAGGCTTTGAGGATCTTCCCAGCTCATTCCGTCAGCAATTTGTCCTTCACCAATTCGCGCGCTTTCTCGATGGGATCGGCGCTGACGGCGATGACGCCCCAGTCGCCTTCGTGGTGCACGATGCGGATGCTATGGACGCTGACGCCCGCATCGAGAAAACGTTTGGCCACTCGAGCCAGCGCGCCGGGTTCATCCTTCACGCGTACGAGCATGGCGTCCTCACTCACGGCGCTCCAGCCAGCATCACGCAGCACCTCCAGCGCGCGGTTATAATGATCCACCGAGAGCGTGACCACGTCGGTGCCGTTGGCCACCTCGGCGTCCAGCGACTCGATGTTGATGTCGTTCTCGCCCAGCAACGCGGCGATCTCAGCCGTGACGCCGTCGCGGCTTTTGGTGACGATAGAAATCAGTTTCATGGTCGGTTTCAATTAGCAGACTTGGCAGGATTAGCAGCGATGTCGGCCACCAAGCGGTCGATACGCGGGCGATCCACGTGGGGCATCACCATGATGTGCGCAAAATCTTCCTGCACCGCCAGTTGCCATTTATCGAGCACCAACGCCGAGGGCTTGGGCAGCACCACCGTGATGGCGTGCGGATTGCGCCACGCGGCCACGCCGATGGCGTTGAGCTGTTCCACGGCGTATTCTGCGCACGCCAGACATTCGTTTACGATGGAGCGAAAGCCTTCCCTTCCGTGCTGACGAATGGCGTACCACAGCATAAGCGGCGTGATGGCATTGCGGGAGCCAGTGATGGTGGTATCCAGCGTGCCGACATATTCGATGCTGCGCGCGATGCGATCTACGTGCGCCTTGAGTGCGAGCACCACGCCACACGGCACCGGCGAGCCAATCATTTTATGGCCGCTGATGGACATGCTGTGAATGCCGGCGGAGAAATTAAAGGACGGCGCGTCGTCAATGAAAGGTAGCGTCATCCCACACAAGGCGGCATCGGCATGAACGTACGATTGCGGAATGGCCAGGTCCTTGAACATCGCCTGGATGGCCGGGATATCGTCAATGCCCTCGCGCATGGTAGTGCCGATGTTGGCGAAAATAATCGGCGGCACATCGCGATGAATACGCAGGCTCTCCTCGAGATCTTCCAAATCCATCGCGCCGCTGCGCTGCGACTTGATCATGATGTGCGGCATGCGCAGCAGTCGCAGGTTTTTGCTTACGCTGTAGTGGGTATCCTGCGAAAAATACACCATACCGTTGGGGTATAACTCGCGCGCAAGATACAGCCCGTATAGGTTGCCCTCCGTGCCGCCATTGGTGACGTAGCCCCACCAGTCCTCCTCCGGTGCCTCGTGCAGATCGGCAAACCAATCCAGCACTTCCCGCTCAAACTCGCGCGAATGCAGATGGTACGTGCAAGGATTGAACGGATCGCCAATGTTATTAAGCGGAAAGGACAGGAAACGAAACAGTTCCTGATAATCAAAATTGGCCGTGACCGGATAACCCGCAAACGTTTGCGCCTGCTCATCCACCATCGCGTAGAACGCATCCAACCGCGAACGATCCTCCGGGCTCAATTCGCCAGGCATCTTCGAATCCAAACTCACAGGAACCGCCTCCATGGATAAGCCAACATAAACTAAAAATGATCAAAGGGCAACGAAAGGACACCAGTTTACTTCCGCACTGGTCGGGCGAGGAGGCTGTCGATGACAGATTCGGTGCGGTTCATGGTGTAGTTGCCGCGGGATTGGGTGCAGTAGAGAACGATCAAATCCTGCTCCGGCCAGGCCCAGGCACAGGTGCCGTCGGACCCGCTGTGGCCGAAGGCGATGACTTTGCCATTGTCGGTGTAAAGATGCATCAACTGGCCGTAGGAGGACTGCAGCCCGGCAAAGCCGGTTGGCAAAACCGCTTTGGATGCTGGCGTAAGCATGCGCGCAATGGCTTGCTTGGATAAAAGTTGTTGGCCGTTGGCGACTCCACCGTCCATTACCATCGCAAGAAAACGCGCGTAATCCGCGGGCGTGGAATAGATGCCCTGCGCGAACATGGGAAACGAAAAGTACGGCCGGCCGTCCCAGCGCCAGAATTCCCGCCAACGTCGATGGCCGCCGATGTGTTTGCTCGCCACGCGATCGTTCCGCGCATCGCCCGCGCGCAATAGGGTGATGGTGGAGCGCATGCCCAGCGGGTTGAGCAGCCGCTGCTCGATCAATGCCTCGGCCTGTTTGCCACTGGCCGCGGCGATGACCGCGCCGAGGGTGTCGACATTGGCGTCCGCGTATTGGTAGCGCTCGCCCGGCGTGAATGAAGTCGGCCCGTGCGCGCCCCAGTAATTGGCCACCTGCAAAATATTTGTGTAGCTGGCGTAGTTGGACCACAGCGGCCCGGCGGATTTCATTGGGAACCCGCTCCGATGCGTCATCAATTGCCCGAGCGTCACGCGCCGCGACTGGTTGTTATCAAACGATTCGAGATATTTCGCCACCGGATCCGAAAGCTTCAGCACCCCGTCATCAATCAGCAACTGCGCCGCCGCCGCCGCCAACGGCTTGGTCATGGAGCGGATGCTAAAAATCGTGTTCTTCGCCATCGGCCGATTGCCGCGATCGCCGACGTGGTCGTTGCCAAACACCGCGTGCATCACCGTCCGCCGGTTTTTGATGATCAACAGCTCCGCGCCGACAATCTCCTCCGCCCTCACAAACCCCGCCACTAAATCGCCCACCCGATCCAGCGCCGCGCTCGGAATGCCCTGACTCTCCGGCGTCGCCACAGGAAACGGATTTGCATCCGCAACAGATTGAGAATTATTTTCGGGAAAAGACAGGCAACCAACCGCAATCAGTAACGCCGACAACGCCGTGAAGGTGAATTTCATCGGCCAAAAGATAGCTAAAAATGGTCGGACCGGCGAGGTTCGAACTCGCGACCTCCACACCCCCAGAGTGGA
>CAZJRV010000142.1:0-7427 GCA_964548235.1 uncultured Verrucomicrobiota bacterium | reverse complement strand
GTCGAGCGTCTCGGCAAGTTTGCAGCAGCGTGATCCGGAAAACCGACTGCTCGCCCGTGGCCCACGCAAACGGCTTTCGCCCTATGGCATCCGAGATGCGGCGTTGTTTACCAGCGGCTTAATGAACGGCCAAATCGGCGGGCCTTCAGTAAAGCCGTACATGCCACCGGGCATTTGGCGCAGCATCTCCAACGCTACTTACAAACAGGACAAGGGCGACAAATTGTACCGGCGCGGCATGTACACCTACTGGCGTCGCACCGTGCCGCCGCCCACGATGATGGCCTTCAACGCCGCCGCGCGCGAAGTGTGCACCGTGCGCACGGACCTGACCACCACGCCGTTGCAGGCGTTGACGTTGATGAACAACAAGACCTTCGTCGAAGCCGCACGCTTCCTCGCTGAGCGGATGCTGCAGCAAAAGGACAGCGCGAGCGACCGCGTGGCGTGGGCCTTTCGCACCGTAGTCAGTCGTCCGCCCACCGACAGCGAACTCAAGCGGCTGCTAGATGACTTAGCATTTTACGAAAAGGATTTTCAGGAACACTCCGCCGATGCCGCCAAGCTGTTAAAGGTCGGCGAAAAGCCTGCCAACGCCAAGCTGCCGGCCGCCCAACTTGCCGCCTACGCCTTGGTGGCCAACACCATCCTCAACCTCGACGAAGCGATTACGCAGAATTAACGATGGACACGCTGAACGAAATCATCGCGCAACAAACCCGCCGCACTTTTCTCGAGCGCGGCACGCTGGGGCTGGGCACGATGGCGCTGGGATCGTTGCTCAATGCCGCGCCCGCGCCGGCGAACCGCAATGCGGTGGGCGGGCTGAAGGGGTTGCCGCATTTTATGCCCAAGGTGAAGCGGGTGATTTACCTGTTCCAATCCGGCGGCCCGGCGCAGATGGATCTCTTCGATTACAAGCCGCATCTGGCCACGCGCTACGGCGAGGAGGTGCCCGAATCCATTTACCCTGCCGAACGCAAGACCACGATGACCTCCGGCCAGAAATCGTTTCCCTGCGCGCCGAGCACGTTGAAGTTCGCGCAGCACGGCCAAGCCGGCACGTGGGTCAGCGAGCCGCAAAAGCACGGGGCCAAGCTCGCCGATGACCTCTGCGTCATCAAGAGCATGCACACCGAGGCGATCATTCACGACCCCGCCGCGACACTGTTCCAGACCGGCTCGGTCATCCCCGGTCGGCCGAGCATGGGCGCGTGGGTCAGCTACGGGCTCGGCAGCGAGAACGCCAATCTTCCTTCCTTCGTCGCCATGACCTCCAATGGCCGCGCCAAGGCCGGGCAACCGTTGTACGATCGCCTTTGGGGCGCGGGCTTTTTGCCGGGCCGATTTCAGGGCGTAAAATTCCGCGGACAAGGCGATCCGATTCTGGACCTGTACAATCCTGCCGGCGTCACACGCGCCCAACGCCGTCGCATGCTCGATGCGTTGAACCAGCTCAACCGCGAACAAGCCGATCGCTTCAACGATCCTGCCATCGCCACGCGCATCGCGCAGTACGAGCTGGCCTTTCGCATGCAGATGAGCGTGCCAGAATTGATTGATGTGAAGAGCGAGCCGCAACACATCCGCGATATGTACGGGCCGGATGTGGCTGCCCCCGGTCGTTACGCTGCGAACTGCATCCTTGCACGGCGACTGGCCGAGCGCGGCGTGCGGTTCATCCAGCTTTATCATCGCGGTTGGGATGCCCACGGCAACACGCCCAAGCAGGTCGGCGTACAATGTCGCGACACCGACCAACCCACCGCTGCGCTGTTGCGCGACCTCAAGCAGCGTGGCATGCTCGATGATACCCTCGTCGTGTGGGGCGGAGAATTTGGCCGCACCATTTACTGCCAAGGCAAGCTCACCCAGACCACCTACGGCCGTGACCATCACCCGAACTGCTTCACCTACTGGCTCGCCGGCGGCGGCGTGAAGAGCGGCATCACCTATGGCGCCACCGACGATTACAGCGTCAACGTCGCGGAAAACCCCGTTCACGTCCACGACCTTCAAGCCACTATCCTGCACCAACTCGGCATCGATCACGAACGCCTCACCTACCGCCACCAAGGCCGCGACTACCGGCTGACGGATGTCTTTGGCAAAGTGGTGAAGGATGTGTTGAAATAATTTTCTCTGAAAAAAGGCAGCACCAGCAACTTGCGTCGGAGTGTTATGTGCTGTGAATGGTCTTGTCGGCTAGACTTCATTGGATCGGCCATTACCTAACTGCGCATAAGAGTGGTGCCGGATGACAAGCTGTCGTTGGACAAGTCACCAATTCGGAGCAATCCGATCGGTTTACAGTGCAATTATAAAACTCATCCGGTTTTATAGTTCCCTGCCCCGTTAGGTTGTGATATTTTTCCGCGATGAAAGAGACTTTCATTTGGATCGTTATCGTCGGCGGATTCATTGTGGGCTGTGGAAATGAAAGTAAATCGCCTCAGGCACCTTCCAATTCATTAACTTCACCATCAGCTCGGCCGAACGGAATCAAAAAGCAAAACGAAGTCAGACAGCCTAACCCATGGGACAATCCCGCGGAGTTTTCTGCGTGGGTTGATAATAGGAATCGGGCGATTCACGGGATCCCGCCCGCGAGGCAGAATCCGACGCGCGTTGAGGATGCTTTCAAGGCCGTGTTTGTCGAGGACAAGGTAAGGCTGGACCGTGTCCATATTGTGTTAAACATCGCGTTGAAGCAGGCCGAAGCAGGGGAGCGGACAGAGGCGATCAAAAATGTCAGCGAAATTCTCAAACGCCTGAACGAGTTTGGTTCATATGAATTTTCCGCCGGGGGAAAGGAGGCCGTTTATGCGTTGGTGGTTATGGGCGAATATGATTTGGCGAGGGAGATCGCAGAAAAGATTGTTGTTCAATATTGGAAAAGACCTGCCTTGCTGTTCATTGCGCGTGCCTTGGTGGAAGAAGGAAAAAAAGATGAGGCCATCGTGGTCTTGAAAGATGCCGTGAAAGTTGCCCAGTCCATTAACGACAAGAATGGCGGCTCAAATTGGGAATACAAAAAAGTAAGCGCGCTGCTGTTGCTGGCAGAGAAATTGGCTGAGGCCGGTGACAAGGATGCCGCCTTGACGGTCTTGAATGAGGCAAAGGTAATTATCCCTTCAATTGAAGGGGCCAAAGCCGCCAATTTTTTAATGGGCAGTATTTGGGGGGCCATCGCAGAGGCGCAGTTTGCCTTGGGAAACAAGGAGGATGCCCTGGCATCCTTGAAGAAAGCCGTGGAAGTGGTGCACACCATTGAACATCCGGAACCCAAATCTGTACGCTACATTTATCCTGCGAAAACATATGCGGAAATCGGTGAAAGTGAATTGGCCTCGAATACCTTTAAACAAGCCACAGCAACGGCGGGAAATATTGAGGATCCATCAGGACGAGCCAGAAGGCTGTTCGGTATTTCCGTATCGCTCGCCAAAACGGGAGCATTCAAGGAGGCGTTGAACGTAGCGGGCACAATTGAGGATGTCGATGGGCACAATCCACCGGCGGCCCACAGGTATGATGCATACCTTCAAATTGCGGATGAATTGAAATCCAAGCAAGTGCCGAAAAAATTCCGGATAGATCGCAACGGGCGGGCCGCCCCCATCCTGCGTTTGAAAAAGGCTTTCACCCCCGAGGAACAGGCCTTCGCCAGGGAGGTGGTGGAAGCGTTGAAGGGCGAATGACTTCAGGTGCCGTTGTAAATTCGGTAGTCGCAAAGTGGTGCGTAATCAAGTAGCCTCCTTTCAGGCAGTTGGAAATGAAAACGGACACGGACAACGAGGCTTTTCGAGAGCAGTGCCGGCGGCAGATGGGCCGACCCATCGAGGACCGCATGCGCTTCGGCTTCTGCCGCGTGCATCGCCCGGTAATGGACGACGAGCCTGTGCGCGTGTTCGACAGCACCGAGGAATACCGCCGCTGGTGCGCAGAGAATCTGCCCGCGTACCTCGGCTATCAGCCCGCGTGATGGAGCGCCCGGAGTTCAATCCGCTGCAAGCCCAGCTCGTCGCCGAGGCATTCAACCGGCGTGAGATCGATTACCTGTTCATCGGCAAAAGCGGCGCCATTCTACTTGGCTTTCCCGGCACCACGCAAGACGTGGATGTGTTCCCCGCCAAGTCCGCGGTGAACGGCCAGCGTCTGGTGGACGCATTGGTGGAGCTAGGCTTTGACCTCGAAGAAAATACGCGCGCAGAAATTGTGCAAGGAAAGGATTTCGTGCAGTTAAAAAGTGGGCCATTTGATATCGACCTCGTGTTCGCGCCGGACGGCATTGAGCGTTTCGATGACGCCAGGGCGCGGGCGATTCAAGAGGGCATTTTTCCCGTGGCCAATTTGCGCGACATCATTGCCAGCAAGAAGGCCAGTGGGCGGAAGAAAGACCTGCTGGATCTCGAGTTGTTGGAACTGTTCCGGCAGGAATTTGAATCGCGCCACCAGTAGTAATGATTTCGTTGTCACGAACCGTGTTAACCCTTCAGCTCCTCCAGTCAACTCCGGGTCAGTTCGCGGTGAGCATACGGCGAACTTGAAAGTGCTCCCAATACTCTTGCAGTTGCGCCTCGACAAGGGATAGATTCGGGCGATGATTTCCCCCAATTTTATTTCAATGCGAAGTGTTAAAGTTCTGTTTTACTTTGTGTTTGCTCTGGCCATTTTTGTGGAGGATCAGGCGCAAGCGAATCCGCCAGTGCAATTTCAAATGGTGGTCACCGGCAAATCGCCCTATCCGCTCAATGACCGAAAGGATCTCAGCCTCAACACCGGCGGCGGCAAGGGGGTGCTCATTGCACCGGGCTGGGCGATGACCGCAGCGCATTGCATCACTTGGCGCAAACAAAAGGCGGGGCAGGTGAAAGTGAGTTTCCCCGGGGCCAACGGCAAGGGGGTGAACATAAAGGTCGTCAAGGTGCTGCGGCACAAAAGTAAGGACGTGGCATTGCTGAAGCTCGCGCGCCCGGTCAAACCCGAGGAACGCATGCCGGTGTTGCTCTTGCGCGAAAAGGTGCTCGGCAAAATTCCCATGAAAAAGGTGGCCGGCAACATGGCATGGCGCGGTATTCCGGCGGTTGGTAAAAAAGACAATTTTTCCGTGCCGAATAAAAAGGAACGCAAAGGCAAGGCCGGCACTAGTGGCAGCCCGTGGTTGCTGCATTCCAAGACTGTGGGCGACGTGCTCATCGCTGTTACCCACGGCGGCGGTCGTGCGCCCTCGGTGGCGTGGGTCAGCCGTTGGGTTCAGGAAGCCGTCAACGCCAATGGCGGCGGTAAACTGGTGTGGGCCACCGCGGAACAGGCGCGCGGGAAAAATTAATTTGATGAAAACAATTCTTCTCACAACATTCCTAGCCTTGCATGCCGTTGGAGCCGAGCAGCTCACGGTGCTCAATTACAATGTGTTTAACAGCCATCGTGGTGGGCGGAGTTATGCGGATTGTGTGAAGTGGGTGAACACGGTGCAGCCGGATATCGCCGGGTGGCAGGAGTTGGTGGGATGGAATGAGGCGAAGCTCAAAAAATTTGCGGTGGACTGGAAACATCCGCACGCGGCGGCGTTGAAGGGGGGCGGTTATAATATTGGGCTGACGAGCAAAACACCGATTGAGGTGGTGTCTCGGCATCAGAAGGGATTTTGGCACGGGTACATTCATTGCCGCACGGCGGGGTTGGATGTGATTGTATTGCACCTGTGGCCCGGCGGCGTGCGGCAGCAGATGGGCGAGGCGAATCAGTTGCACGCGCTCGTCACGAAACTGCACAAGGAGGGACGCGAGGTGATTTTGATGGGAGACTTCAATGCACACGCGGCGAGTGACAAGGCGTGGCTGGATCGGCAGCAACCCTTGCTGGATTGGCGCGGGCCGGGCGATGCAAAGAAGCGTCCGGAAGATCGATTTATCGTCGATGGCAAATATACATTCCCGATCATGAACCGCATTTTGGAGGCGCCCTTGCGTGATGTGGTGCGGGATGAGTTCGACACAAAATATCCGAAACCAACTTACGCTGACGGGCTCACGCTCGGCTCATTCCCCTCGCGCGTGTTGGGCCACGTAAAGACGCCGGAGCTGCAGCGCGGGTTTTTGGAGCGCATTGATTTCATCCTCACCACTCCCGGCTTGGCGAAGCGCTGTGTTTCGGCCAAGGTAGCTCGTGAACCGGCGGTGTTGGAAACGATCAGTGACCATTATCCGGTGATCGCAATTTTCAAAAAATGAAAACGTACATTCAATCAGGCATCCTCGCACTGGCATTGGCTTCAACGGCGCTGGCAGGCGACTACGCCGTAGTGGTTTCCAAGGCCACGCAGGCGGACAAAGACTGGGCGACGGTGGTGATGGCGTTGGTGAAGAAGCACGACGCCAAGGTGATCACGCACGAGGGCGATGTGGCCGAGGCGCTCGGGAAACTGCGCGGGGCGTTTCCCCGGTACACCTGTTTTGTGGCCACGCCGAAGGAGGCAACGGGCGCGTACGTCGCGCGAGTGCATCAGCTCACGCGGCAATTGGATGCTGACCCGTACACGGACACGTTTTGGGCGATCCTCACGGGCTACAACGCAGCCAACGCGCTGGCGATTGCCAAGCACAGCAAGCCGCTCACGGTGCGCAAGGTGGCGTCCGGCACGGAGATCGCGCTGGAGTGCGTGACGGAGGGGTTGTGGTACGACGAGCTGGTGAAGAACAAGCACGTGCGCAAACGGCCCGGCGGCAAGGCGGAGCTACTGCGCGGCCCGGACGACACCACCGAGGCGTTCACCAAGGTACTCACGGAGTATCAGCCGGATTTGTTCATCACCTCCGGGCACGCCACCGAGGCAGGTTGGCAGATTGGGTTTCGGTACCGGAACGGATTTTTGAAATCGAAGAGCGGCCGGATGTTTGGCGAGAACACCAGCCGCGAGAAATTTGAAATCAATTCCCCCAACCCCAAGGTGTACCTCCCCATCGGCAATTGTTTGATGGGCAACATCAACGGGCCCGACGCGATGGCGTTGGCGTGGATGAACGACGTGGCCGTGATGCAGATGATCGGCTACACCAAGCCCACGTGGTTCGGCTACCAAGGCTGGGGTGTACTCGATTATTATGTGGAACAACCCGGCCGCTACACGCTCACTGAGGCGTTTTTCGCCAACAACCACGCGCTGATCCATCGCCTGCGCGACTCCGCCACGCCGCGCGGCGACCTGCGAGGGCTGGCATTCGACCGCGACGTGGTGGCCTTCTACGGTGATCCGAAATGGTCTGCCAAAATGGCGGAAGGCAAACTCGCCTACAGTCAAAAACTAACGCGCAAAGGCGACACCTACACCCTCACCATCACGCCCAAGCAAGGCGCCAAGAGTTTTGCCACCGTCAACAACAACGGCTCCCAACGCGGCGGCCGCCCCATCGTCGCCTTCCTCC
>CAZJRV010000141.1:0-7459 GCA_964548235.1 uncultured Verrucomicrobiota bacterium | reverse complement strand
GTAAATTGATGGACACGGTGTATTCGGAGGACTGGGCGGGCTGGAGAAAGATTGGCTCGCCCAGTGCCACGAGAGTGAGGAAGAGGGCGCAGGCCATGGCACGGCGGCGGATGATGAAATCGTGCACGGCGTTGATGCCGGTGGCGCTGACGGTGAAAAAGCTGTTCCACGCGCGCATGAGGATGACGCAGCCGAGGCCGAGCAAAAGGAACTTGATGAAAAGCGCCCAGCTGGGATGGCGCAGGCTAAAGGCGGCGGCGGAATCGAGCCCCAGCCCGGCGCGGTTGCTCACGGGCAGTTGCTGGGCCAGCACAACGCTCATGGAGCCGCGCCCCTGTCGCATGGCATCCTGCAGCCAGCGGGTGCCGGGTCGGCCATGGTTGCGGAGGTAACGGGTGACGGCTTCGGGCTGGCCGCTCCAAACTGAGGCGGCGTACACGGTGGGGAATTCGGAAAATTCCAGCGGGATGAAGGGCAGCGCGGTCCATTCCGCGCGTGTGAGTTGGCCGTTGCCATCGGTATCCCACGGGACGGGCTGGCCCTTGGCATCGTGATCCACGGTGCGGCCGAAAAGATGGTGAAAGGGTGTGCCGATCAGTTCATCGGCGGTGATGACAAGATCGCTTTCCCCTTTTTCATCTACTTCATTGAATGTGTCAAAGGGTGGCACCAGGGTTTGCAGCTTGGCGATCTTGGCCAGATGCATGAGGGTGAGGGGGCTTTCGGTGTGCCGCGTTAACCGGCCCAGCTGCGGCTGGGTGAGCCGGCTGGCGAGCAGGGTGAAGGAGTGCATGGCCTCACGCAGTTCATCGGTGTTTGCCTCCTGCCCAAGCCGGTGGAGTTGGTGGTTAAGATCCTGGTGAAACTGGCCGTTGGCTTCCAGTTGGGCGGCGAGGATGATGGCCGGAGCGTATTCGGTGGCATGGCTTTCAAGGGCGAGCAACCGCCGCACGCGCTCATTTTGTGTGCCCAACTGAGCCTTTACTGTGCGCCGATGGCTGGGGTTGAAAAAGGGGTCAAGTGCCGGAGCAGGTGCTAGGAGGGGGAGTTTTTCCGGCAAGGGTGCGGGTTGTTTCAGCTGCTGGACTGCGAGGTTGAGCAGGGGAACAGCCCCGAATGGACCGGGAGTTTCCCCAAGCGAATCGCGGAATTCCGACAGCAATTGCCCTTCCTCCACCGAGGCTTGGGCCAGTGCGTCGGTGTGTAGCGTGCGGTATTGTGCGGGGAACAGCCAGCCGACCGCCAAAAATGCCACCGCCAACACCCCGTGAATGATGAGGTGGTGCAATAGATAAGGTTGTTCCGTATCGTGTGACTGCAACATGGGTTACTCCTTGGCCGGCGCGCGACTTGTCGTGCGCTTGCAACCAATTTTATAGACGCAGCGTTCCTGTGCAATGTTCAACCCTTGCAATTGAACGGGAATTATCCACTGTTGTGAACAAAAAATGAAGGCCGGGGAAAATTAATTTGACGCGCCGCTTGCCCTTCATTAAGTTCCCCGCCCTTTGCGCCTTGGGAGGGGTGCATTTTTAAGGTAAAGTGGTTTCACTGCGGGAATAAGGGTTTCCAGTACCGCCGGGCATACCAGTAACCCCGAAAGACACAGGTGCCCATTTGGGGCATGCTTTTTGTTAGGCCCGGCTTTACCCGAATTTACCCGATTTTTCTTTCTAATTGGGCAAATCGCGCCAGACTGGCGTCCAATCAAGTTATGAAAACTATTCTGCCATTCTTCGTCTTGGGCTTCGCGCTGGTTCTTAATGCCGCTGCTCAAGAGCGGCCCCCGGTGCAAATCCTGCCTGGCCTTGCCCTGCCGCCGCCCGATACGGCACCCGGGCAGCCCATAGATCCACCGGAAGATTTCCCCGCCCACATCCATCCAGAGGAAGGCTTTGACCCCGGCCACATGTTCATTCCCGACATGCCCGGGCGCTTCCAAATCGTCTCCGCCCAAATCCAGCAAAACGGCAAGGCCATTCCCATCGTGCTCAAGCTCGACACCCAAACCGGCCAAGTCTGGCAGCTCAAGACTGTTACCGGGCAGGTGTTGCTTAATGGCAAACCGCGCCCCTTCACCCACCTTACCTTTGTGCCCGTGGACGGCGGCGAACCCCACGCGCAGCCGATGATCGTTCCGCCCGATGCCGAGCCGGATGCCCCTGGTTTTGGAATTGAAGGCGGAGAATCCATTCCGGAAGAAACCCCTCAAATTGAACCCGCACCGGATCGGATTCCGGACGAAGGTTGATCCCAAAATGAAATTCCACCCCGCTAAGGTGAGGGCGTGGGCGCGGGCGACTGGGTGATGCGCGGTCGTTCCACCCGGAAGAATGAGGGGGCATTGGGCAACTCCTTGCCCGTTTCGTCCCACCAATGTTCATCGGTTAATTTACCGTCAGTATAAATTGTCTCCTGCCGTTTTGTGCCATCGGGATGTAGAAACACCAGCGTGCCGTTGCCGCTGAGCACTTTGCCATTTTCCTGCCCGTCCGTGTCCCAAGTAGTGGCCCGTGCCAGCGTGCCGTCCTGCCAAAACGCTTCGTGCTCGGGGGAGCCATCGCTGCGCCACCACGTGGCCAGTCCATCCGGCTCGCCCTGCACATAATCTGCCTCAAACTGTTTCTGGCCGTTGGCATGCCACCATGTGGATTTGCCTTCCGGGATTCCCTGCGCGTAGCTTTCCACGCGGGCCAGCTTTGTTTTCGCTGAATCGTGAAAGGCCACAATGGCGCCTGTGTAGGAAAAAAACTCTTCCGATTTGTCATACATCAGCCACCCACGCACTTCCACTTGGTCGAACTCAATAAACTTCGCGGGCAGGTTTGGGTTCGCCGGGGTTGTGCCGGGGCCGCCAGGAGTCACCGATGTGGTGCCGGCTTGATGATCGATGACCTCCACCAAGGTTCCATTGGCATCCCATTGCTGCGTTTTCAGGGCCGTGCCGCGGTCGTCGTACTTCAATTCAGTGCGCTGTTGGCCGGCCTCATCGGTTACCGTAGCTGTCTCAACAAATCGTCCCCGGCGAATGTACGCAACCAAATGTGGATCTCCATTGGAGTGCTTGATGATCACCCGGCCCGTGTAGGGCTCTTCCTCATAAGCTTCCGGCAGCAGCGAAGCCTTTCCATCGGCCACTTGGTAGGTGCTGGAATTGAAATCATCTGCGTAATAATCCCGGGAGTTGGGTTTCATCGCAAAATAAAGAGCCGAATCCCATTCCGGGCTGTCGATCGGCAAGGCCTGCCGGTTGATGTCCAGCCGCGCGAGATATTGTGCCTCAATATCGCGGTATCCGCGGGAAAAATGGGATTTTTTGGATCCAGATTGGCATCCGGCAACGGTCAGCAACACCGCTACCGCCCCAGCACCAAAACGGGCCGGCCAAGCAAAACAGCCAAAATACAGCAGTTTTTTCATCAATTTTGTGCCAATTCCCATGTGCCAAGGAGGTCTTGCAACCGGGAGGCAAGGTTATTCACAGCAAATACTATGCCGTGAATAAGTTTTCCTGCAAATAAATCGCGGTGTTCGTTCGCCACGCGATGCGCTGGGTTTCGGGGTAAATCTACCTCAAGCATCCAAGGCGCGCACGCGATTTCTGGGATTGGCCTTGAGCGCGCTGGAGGCTACGCTCCCGCCCATGGCGCGATCGCGCAGATGCCCCACATGCAACCGCACCGTAGTCGCCGGTCGCGATATCTGTCCGCATTGCGATGCGCCCATGCCTGATCCCCCGCGCTGGGCGGATCCGGATCGCGACAATCCTTGCGCCACGGATCGCCGCCGCCTCGCCCTGCGCCGAATGCGCAACGGGGGTTTCTGCATGTTTTTTTTCGGCATCGTCCTCATGTCCCAGGGGGTTGCCTCCGTCCCGGCTCCGCACTTGAAACCGGTTGGCGGTGTGGGCGTGGTTTTCATCGTCCTCGGCACAATCGGCTACCTGTGGGGCTGGAAAATGTTGCGAGACGAATGAACAAAAAAATGGCGGCGGAAAAACCCGCCGCCGTTGTTGCCATAGAGGCGGCTATTTTTTCTTTTCGCCTGGTGCCACTGTGATGGTGATTTTCTTTGAGATCACCGGTGGGTCATGCGGGATGTGCGCGTAATCCGCGAACACCAGTTGCAGCGTGTGCTTGCCCGGCGGCAAATCTAGCACCGCCTGCGTCTGTCCGCCGCCGTAATGCAGCAGAGTTTTCGATGCCACCAGCGGCAACCCCATCGGCGGCAGCTTTTCCGCATCCAACAGCAGGTGATGATGCCCCGTGTTGGGCATGGGCTTGCCATCAGGCAACACCAACCCCGCCGGGCACACGCCCATGCCCTTGAGGCCGAAGGCCACGCGCACGGGCCCCTTCACCGTTTTGCCGTCCCGTGGGAAAATAATCATCACCTTTGCGCCCTTGGGAGAAGGTTGGCGCGGGATTTTGTCTTCCGCCACAGCCGGCATCAGCAGGCCACAAGAAATGAGGGAAAATAGAATTTTTTTCATGCGAGTATGGTTTCCTTCCGTAAAGGGTGTGAGGTTTAATAACGGTTCACCGCCATTGTGCCCGAGGTTTGCCCCGGCGCAAGCCAAAGTTCCAGAAAATCGAAAATGATGGAACGGCGCCTAACTCTCCTCGGCGCCTTCCCCGGTTGCGGCATCCTCCTCGGGAGTGGGCATGTGTGCGGTGGTCTGTTGCTCGTACAAACTCAAGTGTAATTCCGTGAATACCCCCCGCATGAACCAACGCGCCAGGATTGCGAATGCAAGCGCCGCCACGCAGCCGCGCATGATCGAGGTTCCCCAATCATTGCCTGCGAGATGGTTGAGCGCCAGCACCAGCAAAAAGCCTGCGCCGCCTGCATGGATCAAATAATGCGACATGGTGTCTGCCCCCAATAAACCACGAAACCCACTGTCACGCAAGGGGCGGGTTTGGAAACTACGAATGGAAGATTTGGATCAAGGAGTGGGTGGCTTTGGGCAAGAATTGGCTGAGATTTGGGACGCCATTCCGGATCGAATGCGGTGCGCGTGATTATTCCGCCAAATGTTCAATAATTGGCGGGCTTGGAAGGGGATGAGAGTTTGCACGGCTGATTTTCAATGAAAATTGGGGTTTGATTTTTTTGACACAACGGCATGATTATTGCTCAATCACCTAGGCCCGTTATCGAGCGGCAAGCCCCACGGAGGAGACATGGATATGAAGAAAGAGCATCGTGGATTCACATTGATCGAATTGCTGGTGGTGATCGCCATCATAGGCATCCTAGCCAGCATCCTGTTGCCGACATTGGCCAAGGCCAAGCGAAAGAGCAATCGCCTGAAGTGCGCGGGCAATATGCGGACGATTACGCAAGGGTTCACCGCTGCAGCGGATAATTATGGGGGGACATTTCCGTGGATGATGACGGCGGAGGAGGGCAAGCAGGCGTATCGGGACTCGGTGGACGGCGCGCGCCCAACCGACCCAAACCAGTGGACGAACCTGAACCCGAGTTGGGGGCTTTCGCGTTACATCCAGTATCTGTGGTATTTGCCGCCGTTGATGCGTTCGCTTGAATCGGTGAAGACGCTGCACTCCCCTTCCGACCCGGCGGCGAAGCGGTCGAATCAGGTTCAGTTTGATGAGGTGGGCCCCAATGGCCGGCAGGGTTGGGGCATCTCGCGCGCCAACTGGCAGGGGCAGATCAACGTGTACGGCTGGGAAGCCTCATGGAACGGTCGCCTGGGCGGGCCTACTACGGGAGTGCGCAATTATTATAATGTTTCGCACACCGCGCAAAGTTACGGCGTGTGCATGGGGGGCGATTCAATGTTGCCCGCGAGCATCATGACGGTGACGCGCAATGCGGCGGGGGATGCCCTGTTGAAAAATGGCAAGACATCGTATGTTCGCCCCGATGGTCGGGTATTCATGGCGGCTTACCAGAATTATCAGTTGCTGGGCAGTCGCGATCATATGCATCTGGAGTTGAACCACTCGAGCGCCGGCGGCTGGAGCGATCCGGAAATAGCCCAGACCGAGCCGGCAATTCAGAATGCGCGCCCCGCCCGCAAGGGATATCAACCCTACGTGCGCAAAGGCGGTGGGGAGTTTTATTTGATGAACGGGCTGGATGCCTCGCAGGGCTCCTATGGCCTGGCCGATGGCAGCGTGAAACAGTCCACCGACGCGGAATTTGCCAGCGCCATCAGGCAACACATGGAAAGCCTAGGCGGCACGCTGGACCAAGGCAACGCCGGCGTGCTGCGGCCCACCCAAGTGCGCTGAGTTTGGCCGGCTAGAACCGCACGTTGGCCCGGCGGAACAGGCGGGTGATCTTCTCGTAGCCCTGGGTGGAGAAGCCCGTGTTCTCGAGGTTCAACACACGGATATTCTTGAGGTGTTCGATGGTCTTGACGTCGGGTAGCGCCTGGTCGTCTAGGCCGGTATCATTGAGATGCAGCGTCTCCAGATTTTCCAATCCGCCCAAGAGGCGCAAGCCCGGGCCTTTGAGCTTGTTGCGGCCCAAGTTCAGGTTACGCAGCAGACTGAGGTTTTTGATTTGTTCAAAATCCTTGTCGGTGATGCCCGTATCCGAGAGGATCAACGTATGGAGATGCCTGAGTTGGGCCAGATGTTTCAAGTTCTCGGCCGATAGCTTGATGTTCGTGCAGTCGAGGTAATTCATGCGACCACTTTCATCCTTGCGCCAAGTGGCGCCGAGCTGGGTGAATTTCTCCTCCAACTCCTTGGACGAGGCCGGCCGTTTGCTCATGGCACTGGGGGCAGTGGAGGCGGCCCGCACAGTCTGGATCCACTTGTCAATTGTCAACTGGCCATGCTTGTCGATATATAATCGGGTGAGAATCTGCTGCTGCTGGGCAAGCATCACGCCCTTCTCGCGAATGGTGGCCGGGTTACCGCCAGCTTGGGCGGCATCCAATTCCGTCTGCGCCCGGTCAATATTCCGGATCAAGTTGGCGAAAGGCTCAAACTCCGCAGCCGGAATGCCATTGGCAACAACGCCCGATTGGGAACCATCCCCCGCATCCTCCGAACACCCCAACCAAGGCACGCCCAGCACGCAAAGGAAAGCAAACATCCATCCACACACGCCCGTTGGGGAAGGCATTTTCACGTGGAAAATATGCCACCCTCCGCCCCAAACCGCAATGGCAAAATAAAATGGTGCCCACGACAGGAGTCGAACCTGTTGTTAGAGTGTTCATCGGTGTTCCTTTCATTTCGTTTCAATGCTGTATAACAGTACAAATACAGCTATTACAAGCAGTTTCGGTGATTTGTCGGAATCTGCGTTTTGAGGAAGGGAGAGGCATAAAAAAGTATGCGGAAAGTATGCGCAAAGATTTACAGTCATTCTTGGATGGGTTACACTCACTGTTGGTATGGCAGCAAGAAAACGATTCGATGTGCCGCGCATGCGGCGGGACTTCCTCAACAGCGACATCACATTGCGTGACCTC
>CAZJRV010000140.1:0-7459 GCA_964548235.1 uncultured Verrucomicrobiota bacterium | reverse complement strand
TTCCATGCATCACGTAATTCGGTGAGGCGGGTTCGGATTTCCTCAATGATTTCCTTGTTCTTTTGCACGTTGGCCTCTTGAAGTCGGGTATCAAAATAATCGTACAAGTTCACCAAGTGTTCCCCCAGTTCCCCGGCTTTTTCAGGATCGAGGCTGCGGTTGAGCTCACGAATGATTGCCTGGGTGCGCGTGATGTTTTCGTGGACGGTGAAGTTGAAATCCAGCGGGTCTTCCCGGTCAAAAGCCTTGATGGCGATGCCGAGGAAACGAATGGCGCCATCATACAACATAACAATGAGATTTTCCGCGGAGGAAGTATTCACCGCGGCCACCCGATATGCGTTCAGCTTGTTGGCGCTGTTCATCGGGTGCTACGTAGCACGTTTCGTGCCGAAACAGCCCGGGGAGGGCAGGAAAACAGGCTAGGAATTCCGTGGGCGAGGCTTATCGGCCTCAATCTCGGTGGCCAGCAGCTTGGAAAATTGATCCACTGCCTCAGCGGGTGGATAGCGGTCGGCCACCACTTCTTCGCGCAGGCGTTCCTTGATTTGGTCGAACCGCGCCTCGGCATCCACCTCCACCCGGGTGAAATCGGGTTGCCGAGTCATGTTTGCCTCCAATGAGTCTGCGGGGGCCACCATACCCACTCCATCAGCAGGCTGCACCTGCGCTTGGGCCGCTTTTTGCGGTCCTTGCACTTGGCGCGTTGTGTTAAGGCTGACTTCTTTCATGGCAACCGTCCTAAATATCGTGTATTTTGCGAAAAAAACAAGGTTTTTTCGCGTGCATTACTCAGGTCGTGCCGGGAATCGGGGGCAGCGGCGCGGGGTCTTCAGACCCTTCTGGCGCCGTTGGCCCGGTCGGTTCTGGCTCCTCGGTGGGAGGCGTTACCGATTCCGGATTTCCGGACACCCTTTGACTATTCTCTTTATCGGCAGCTAGCAGCAGTTCTTTAGCATTTTTTTCAGATAAATGCTGAAAGATCGCCCCGAGCGAATAACGCCCCAATTCACGTGGCGAATTGAGGATCAATAGCTCCGTGGCCGCCAAAATACTGGAGGATTGCCGCTCACGAATATGCCGACGCAGGCTGTTGTTAACCGTGGTTTGCCCGGCATCAAACACCTCGTCCGTTGCCCAAATCAATTGGCCATCCTCGAGGCTGAACAGATGCAGCTTCCAACCCACGCCGATAGGCGGATAGGCGCGGTAGGTTGTCAGCTCGCAAAAGAGCACCGCCTGACAGCCGGTTTCTCTGGCCAACTTGGGGAGGAAATCAAATGGCAACGCCGCGTCAGCATAAATGGCACGCTCGTTGAAGAGGCCGTGCAGGCGCTGGGATGTGATCGTCACCACCTCGAACAGGCGCGCGCGCGAAAGCTCCTCGGTGAGCACTGCCTGCAGCAGGGGCGCCCCGCGCTCTGCGGGCACGTTGCCACGGCCGGGCGTCAGCGGCATCACCGCCACGCGCATCAGGTCTGCCGGCAAGCCGCCGGGCGTCAGGTGCGCGTTGCTGGGCGCGTGGAAGGGCCCAATGTAGGCACCCCGATCGGTGCGTTCCAGCACAGAACACCCCACCAGCAAACCGCCGGCGGCCAGGATTGTAAAGATGCGCATTATTTTCATAAATAGTGTTTCAGGTTACTTGAAGCGTGAGGCGAGAAAGCTCATTTGTTGGTTCACCTTGGCCTGCGATTGTTCCATGGCCACAAAGCTGCGGATGAGTTGATCGCGATTGGATTGCACCCGTCGCTCTTGCGCCTCGATTTGCTTGGTGATATTGCTCACCTGATCGGTCATGTTTTTCTGCGTGGTGGCCATCGACCCGTCGTCATCGAGCACATTGTCCAGGTAATCGAATAGCGCGATGCCCACGCCGTAGGTTTCGGTGGTAAAGAGACTCTTCACTTGGCCAAGATTGTCGCGCAATGCGCTCTCCAGCTTGTCGGAATCGCTCAGGGTAATCTGGTTGGTGTAACCGGTGGAGGTGTAGCCGATGGATTCCAGGCGCTTGATGGTGCTGGTGATGCCGGAGACATCGCCGGTGATCTTGGAGCGCAACTCGCGCGCAATCTCCGAGGGCAATTGTTCGGAAGCAAGCACGCCTAGGTCCACCTTGCCATCCGCATCGGTGCTGCTGGCGGTTAGCGAGGTGATGAGCGACTGGGTCTTGTTCAATTGCGCGATCAGGTCGGCGATGGAGGTCTTGATGATTTCCGTGTCGGATTTCACCGTGACGGTTGCCTTTTTGGGGTCGCTGTCGAGAAAATAGACATCGCCACTCTGCGCGCTGGTGAGGTCCACCGCACTGGTGCCCGCTTCCGCATCGGCCTTGGTGGTGTGCAGGGTGAAACTGTTATTGGCCGTTACCTTCACGTAATACGTGGTGCTGGAGGACAATCCGCCGGGCACGGTGCCGGGGCTGTACATGGTAACCGCATCGCCGGTAGTATAAGTGTGGCTCTCGGCGGTGGTCACCGTTTCGCCGGAGGTATCCACGCTGCTGATGCGCGAGGCCCCGCTGGCCTGGGTGGCCATGACGGAGAGACCCTGGATGCCCGAGCTGTTCTGGGTGATGGTGTTGCTGCGGCTCTCGAGCGGACCGTTGTCATTCACCCTGTAAAGGAGGTTGTTGCCGCGCGAGAGGCTGCCGCTGTTGGCGGTGAGCAACCGGGTCTTGGCCAGAAAATCACCGGTTACGTCCTCGAGCGAGATGCCCACGTCGCCTTCGGATTTGTTGGTCAACAGGAAGCGGTCGTTCACCGTATCGTAGTTGGCGTACACGCCGGCCTCGGAATTGTTGATGTTGTCGAGGATGTCCGTGATGGTGTCGGTTGCTGCGTAGGTGATGGAGGTTTCGTTGATTTTAAACTCCCCACTGGCGCTTCCGGCGCCATCGGTGAAGTTGGCCGCGTCCGCGGTTTTGGTAAGATCCATGCCGCCGATCTTGGCGGAACTGGTGATGCTGCTGGTGCCATTGGCGGTGAGGCGAAGGGCCTGCAGCAGGTTGCTGGTATCCGTGGCGCTGCCCAGCACGAGGGCGCTGGCATCGGTAAAGGTAACCTTGTCACTGCTGACCGAGTAATCGAAACTGCCACCCACGGCGGTCTTGATGGCCGCCAGTGTGGTGTCGAGCGAATCACTGGTGGAAACGGTGACTTGCTTGCCCTGCACAGTGACCGTGCCCTCGGTGACCGGAATGGCGAAGCCCGTGGAATCCAGCGCCGTGCTGGTGCTTACGCTGGCGCCCACGTCGGAATTGCCCAGCTGCTTTGCGGCGGTGGCGAGCTGGTAGATTTCAAATCGGTAATCGCCCGAGGAAGTGCCCTCGCTGGCGGAGGCAGTGGTGTGGGTTTGGTTGGAGGAGACCGACCGGCTGTCGTACAGGTCGGTTTTCTTGAGTTCCTTGGACTTGTCCTTCAGCGTGGTGAGTTCCTCCTTCAGCTTCGTCAACGCGCTGTTCTTGCGGGTGATGGAGCGTTGCTCCACGCGCATACGATGCTGGGGCGCCCGCTCCACGTTGGAGAGCTGCTCTACCATCGATTTCCAGTCAAACCCGGAAACCAACCCTGCTACGTTTAATTCCATTTTGTTGTATCACGGACACACTACACGCGTCCGGCTTAACACAGCAGGATGGATGCCAGAAGTGGCCAGAAATGGCACAAGCGCGGTTATTCGCCGCCGAAATCGCAGTCGAGCAAAATGGTTTCGCCGCAGGGGCAGCCCACGCGGATTCGTTTGACGCGTTCTTCTTCGCGCTCGTAATCGATGGTGGCCAGCTTGGGGCCTTCCTCGCCTTCCCCATCCGCTGCCGCCTCCGGTGCAGCCGGGGCGGTGATCTTGATTTCCGGCAATGCCACCCGCGCCGGCGCGGCGGATACAGCGGCTTCAATGGCGGTGGCAGTGTTCTCCGCGGCCCCGGCACTGAGCCCGCCCGCTTCCTGCAAAATTTGGCGAATGCGCCCGGCCAAGTCCACCGCCTCGGCCGGCGTCACCGATGAGGGCGCGTTTGTGTCCGGGTCGTCGGGTTCCAAGCCGGGTGCCTCGCGCCGCACAAATTTCGGCGTTTCGGAAGGGTCGGCCAGATCACGGCCAATAGGAATAAAATCTCCGGCCATGGGTCAATGCGGTGTTCCTGCGCGAACCATAACGGTCACGCGGTCGTGATGGGAATGGTTGAGGTCGTGCAAATATTCCTTGAGCGGCTTGCTGCTGCTGTAGCCGGCCACCTTGATGAACTGTTCTGATCGCATCGCGTAATGGTCCATGGACTGGCGGGCCACCAGTGCGCGCTGCGAGGAGAGATCCCAGGTGTCCACCTCCTCGCCGTCCCGTTCCACCTTTTTTGATGTGTGGCCTTCCACCTCCACCTGTGTGGATTTGTAACGCGCCAGCACGTAGGCCAGCGTGTCAAAGGTCAATTGCCCAAACGGCGTCAACTTCGCGGTGGGCCCCTCAAACAGGCTCCGGTCCGGGTCATTGAAGAACTCAATCAACAACCCTTCATCGGTCATCTGCACCCGCATGGTTTTCATGTCGATGAAGTTCGGGTTGTCGGCAAACACCTTCTTGATGTCCTCATTGATGCGGCGGATGAACTGCAGGTCAATGGCCGATGAATTGTCGAACACCGCCCGCTTGGCCTCGATGAGGTCGGCGTTTTGGATGGGAATGATGCCGACCGACATTTTGGTGACGCTTTTGAAGCGCGTGTTGAAATATTGCTGCACCTCGCCCTTCACCTTTTCGTCCTGGTTCAGGATCCACAACAACATAAACAGAGCCATCATCGCGGTCACAAAGTCCGCGAATGCCACCTTCCATGCTCCTCCTGCGCCTGCCATGGGTTAGTCTTTCATTATGGATTTGGGTTGATGATTTTATCCGGCGGATTTCAATGCGGCTTCGAGGTCACCCGAGCTCATGCGCACATCGGAGGTCAGCTCGCGCCGGCCCACTTCGCACGCCACCAGCGGCGGCAGCCCGTTGGCAAAGCTCACCACGCCGGACTTGATCGCCTTCATGTAATTCATTTCCGCATGGCCGTTGAATTCCGCGCAGGTGGCAATGGGCCCCACCACGCAGTAGGAGCCAAAGATTCCGAAGAACGTGCCCGCCAGCGCCGTGGCAATGCCCTGGCCAACCGCCTCGCCGCCCAGGCCCAGCTTGTACATCATCACCACGATGATGCCCAAAACCGCCGCCACAATTCCGAAGGCCGGCAGGCCATCGCCCACCTTGTTCATCACCAGGACTGGCCCGTGATGCTCCTCCTCCATCGTGTGCAGGCTCTTGGCCATTAAGGGTTCCAGTTGATCCGGCTTGATGCGGCCGTCCACGATTGGTTTCAACCCGTCGCACATATATTCCACCGCATGATGGTTGGAATGAAATTTCGGGTACTTGGAAAACAGGCTGCTGGCTTCCGGGTTCATCACGTGTTCCTCCAGCGCAATCATGCCGCCGCGGCGGCCGAGCTGAAACAGCTCGTACATGCACTTGAAGAGTTCCTCGTAATCCGCCTGGTTGAAGGGCGCCCCCTTGAGCGTGCCCAGCGCCTGGGCAATCACCCCCTTGAGGGTGTTCATCGGCGCCATCACGATCATGGAGCCCAGCACCATGCCGCCCAGCGCGATGAACTCGTTGGCGTGGACGAGGCTCATCGCCGCGCCCCACTCGGCCTTGGCAAACATTTCGCCAATGCCGTGTCCGCCTCCGGCGGCCATGGCAAAGCCGGTCAGTACGCCGATAAAGATTATAATTAGTCCTACAATTACTAGCATTGTTTTTCCTCCTTGTTACACACGCTCCTGTCGTTGCAAATAGGCGCGCAATGACAACACTGCCTCGGTGTTCACCTGGCACACGCGGCTTTCGCTGATGTTCATCAGCTCCGCGATGTCTTTCATGCGCAATCCTTCGTAATAAAACAAGAGTAAAACCTTCTGTTGCTGCCTTGAGAGCTGCAAAATGCGGTCCCGGATCAGCGCGTGCAGCTCGTGCTGGCCGGCCTGATCGGATGGATCGGGCTGGGTCAGATCGGCCACATGCTGGTCGCCCGATCCAAATTCATCATCGCTTTCGAGCATTTGATGCAGCGGCACAAAGATCACCGGGCGCAATTGATCGAGCAAATCGCGGTAGCCATCCACCGTGGTGCCGATACGTTCAGCGATTTCCTCCTCGGTTGGCTGGCGGTTCAGCTCGATGCGCAGGCTTTCAATGCTGCTTTCCAGCTCGCGCCGGCGCGAGTACACCGAACGCGAAAGCGGCTGGGATTTGCGGATCTCATCCAGAATCGCCCCGCGAATGCGCATGCGCGCATAGGCCTCGAAGGCTACGCCCAGGCCGGGGTCAAAGGTGTGCGCGCTTTGGATGAGCGCTAGGCACGCGATATTTTTTAGGTCATCCACATCCACCGTCACCCGCACCAGCGGCGCAAAGCGATGCACCATCTGGCTGATCACCGGCGCGTAATTGACCAGCAATTCCTCCTCGGTCACTTCCGTGAGGTGCGTTTTCTGGTACGCCCGCGCTGCTGCCACGCGTTGTGGCTGCGGCTGCTGTTTCGGGTTGGTGGTGGCTTGGGCCATGGTTCAAAAATTTCCTGTGCCGGTTATGCTGATGGTGCCTCCTTCTGGGCAGCCGCCTGCGCCTCGGCCTGGGCTTGTTGCTGCCGTTCCATTTCTGCCTGGGCCTGCTCCTGTTGGGCGCTTGCCAGACTGGCCAGCCACAGGCGCATCCACCAGTGGGCCACCAGCCCAAAGGCCAGCGCGGCAACCGCGGCGCTGGTGAGTGTGCGATCCCATTCGCGCCCTTGGTAAAATCCCAAGCCGCAAATCAGGGCAAAGCCGATGATTCCTCCGAGGGTGGTGACCAGTTGGGTCATGGGCGCGTGTCTCCTTTCGTGGCCACTTTTGTTGTGGCAGCAGGCAGCGGTTCGCCAGCCACCTGTACCAATACCATGGCTGACCGGGCTTTGGCGAGCAGGTAAGCTCGTGAATCAAAATGCAGTTTCTCGCTTGCGGCCAGCTGGGGCAGCTCTGGCGGACGCGTGCGGTAGCCCACATCGGGCAGGCGGTTGAGGAATCCGATCAGGTGGTCGGTTTTCAGTATGTGCTTGTGATAGGAACTGAAATTTTGAAACACATCGGGCGCGCGCCCCAGATAACCGGGGAAAAACATACCGATGGCCTGGCCCTGGTTGTTAAGCAGTGCCGCGCCCCGGAAACCGGGTGTGCGGCGCAGCACCTTGGCCCGGGCATCGCCCAGCGCCTGTTCCAGCGGGGTGAGTTCACCTTTCAATCCATCAAACGGGCCCACCAAGGTTTCTTCCACCAACTGGGCGAGCCGGAGGGGTTTGTCAGCTCGTTTCATCTGGCCGGGCATGATGGAAACCTGCAGCAACGCGCGGCCTTCCTCCACTGCGTCCACCGGCGGTGCCGACCGGATGCTG
>CAZJRV010000139.1:0-7493 GCA_964548235.1 uncultured Verrucomicrobiota bacterium | reverse complement strand
AAAACTGCCTGGTGCAAAGTGAAAAGATAGCCGCCCATTCCACGCATCATCATCCGAATGCGGTCACCCTGATCGCCACCCATTTCCTCGAGTTGGGCTTTTTGTTCGTCGGTCATCATCCCCATAAACTTCTCTTGGACACCGGAAAAGATTTCGCGCATTTTCTCGCCACGCTCTTCGCGGGTCATTTCCTGATTGCCCCAGATCTCCCTCATTTTGGTGCCGATTTCTTCACGTTGTTTCTCACTAAACGCGCGCATTTCTTCCATTTGGGCATTGGTGATGTTGAGTTGTTGGCGGAAGCTGGGGCGGCCAAATTCTTTGTCCAGCCCTTGGTCCATAAAATTGGAGATTGCGGCTAGCGATTCATCGCCGGCGTCCACGAGGCTTTCAAAATAGTGGATCACCCGTTTTTGAGATTCGATGTCCGCCCCGGTGGTGCCGTCGGCCACGAGCTGGTCGATCAATTCAGCCGGGTCGGTCACCACATTGGGAATCTGTACATTGGATCCCTCCAAGGCACTGGCGGCCTGCGAACTGGCGTCAGCCTTCAGGTCCCCGATTTTCTTGCGGAGTTTGGCTATTTCCTCGTCTTGGTTGTTTTCCTCCGTTTTCTCCCGTTCCTGATTCTTGGTTTGGGTGGTTGAGCTGGTGAAGACAAAGGTAATCGCCGAACTCACGATCATGGCTGCAATAATGGCTACAACTGTTTTCATAAATTATTCTCCCGAGCTTATGACGTTCTATGCGGCGAAGTGTTACAAAGAAAAACGGGCTTTTTTATGGCTATGAACGCACGGATTGCTCGGCGGGTTCAGGGGCGCGTGGGGAGGCACCACGGAGTTTGGCGATCATTCCGGGCAGTTTTTCCAGCAGAAAATCGATCTCTTCATCGGTGGTGTATTTGCTGAGGCTCAACCGCACCGAGCTGAGCGCTTGCTCAAGCGCAACGCCCATCGCAGTGAGCACGTGGCTTGGGGCCAGCGAACCGGTGGTGCACGCCGAGCCGCTGCTGGCGCAAATGCCTTCGCGGTCGAGCAGCAATAAAATCGCCTCCGCCTCGCAGTTGGCAAAACTCAGGTTGCTCGTGTTCAGCAAACGCGGCTCTCTCGCGCCGTTGCGCGTGACGCCGTCGATGCTGTTCATAATGCCGTCCTCCATCCGATCACGCAGTGCGCGGATGCGGCCCGCGTCGTTTTCGAGGCTCGCCATTGCCAATTCCGCCGCGCAACCGAAGGCCACGATTTGCGCGACATTTTCTGTGCCGCCACGCCGACCGCTTTCCTGGCCGCCGCCCATTACGTAGGGTTGCCATGGCGTGCCCCGCCGTACGTACAAAGCGCCGATGCCCTTGGGCGCGTGCAGTTTGTGGGCCGAGAGCGACATGAAATCCATCCCCATCGCCTTGACATCCAGTTTCAACTTTCCGGGCGTTTGCACGGCGTCGGTGTGGAAGAGCACATTCTTGGCGCGGCACATCGCGGCGATTTCCTCGATGGGAAAAATAACGCCCGTTTCGTTGTTGGCGAGCATCACGGTGACCGCGGCGGTGTCCTCGCGAATGGCCTCGTGCAATTCGTGCACATCGAGTTGGCCCGCGCGGTCCACCGGCAGCCACGTGACTTCGCCGCCGCGTTTTTCAAACGCCTCGCCAAACTTCAAATTGGCCGAGTGCTCCACCGCCGTGGTGACAAGATGCCGCTTGCCCGGCCGCGTGAGCAACGCGCTGTTGAGCGCCGCGTTGCTGCTTTCGGTGCCGCAACTGGTGAAAATGATTTCGCGCGGATCGGCATTGATCAGCGCCGCCACCTGTTCGCGCGCCGCATCCACCGCCCCCACCAAACGATTGCCAAACGTATACGCGCTGGAAGGATTGCCCCATTGCTCCGTGAGAAACGGCAGCATCGCCTCCAACACCTCCGGCGCAACGCGCGTGGTGGCGTTGTTGTCGAAATAATAAACCGTCTCGTCACTCATCAGTTGCCAAGGATTCAGCCGCAAACATTCGCGGGGGAACGGCGAGTTAAACAGCCTTTCCGCGCTAAAATCAAAGCTTTTTCTCGTCAAGACTCACTGGGCGATGTAAATTGACAGCCAATCCATCGGTATGAAGGCAGCACTAATCTTCGGAATCGCAGCCGTGGCCGCGCTGGGCGGTTGGGGCTGGAAAGCAACTCAGGCCAAACCCCCCGTGCCGGCTCAACCTCAATCCGCCGAGCCGTTGTGCGAATTGTGTGTTTCCCCCGGCAGTCGCGTTTCGCTGCTGATGGCGCAGCCGGTGCCGGTCGCCAATCCCGCGCCGCTGGACGAGAAACAAATCGCCACCGCGCTGGCCGAGAAAATCATCGGGCCGGACCTCGCGCTGGAGGAGGTGCGCGTCTTCAACGAAACCCGCGTGCCCGATATGCCCCGCGTCCGCACCGCCGCCGAGTGGAAAACCAAGGCCGCCGAGTATCGCAAAAATATATTGGATAAGGTGGTGTTCCGCGATGGCGCGGCCAAGTGGCGGAACACGCCATTGAATGTGAAATGGGGCGAGACGATGGACGGCTTGCCCGGCTACCGCATCCGCAAGCTGAAGTATGAGGCCGTGCCCGGCTGGTGGATTCCCGCGTTGCTTTACGAGCCGCTGAAATTGAAAGGCAAAGTCCCCGTTGTGATGAACGTCAACGGTCACGCCCGCACGGGAAAGGCCACGAACTACAAGCAACTGCGCTGCATCAACCTCGTGAAGCGCGGCATGGTGGTGCTCAACCCAGAGTGGATCGGCATGGGCCAGTTCGCCAACCGGATGGGGCATTACCAGATGAACCAGCTCGACCTCTGCGGCTCCTCGGGCATTGCGCCATTTTATCTCAACATGAGCAAGGGGCTCGACGTGTTGCTCGCCCATCCCAATGCCGACCCCAAGCGTGTGGCAGTGGCGGGGCTTTCGGGCGGCGGTTGGCAGACGATTTTTATCAGTTCGCTTGATGAACGCGTCACGCTCGCCAATCCCGTGGCGGGCTACTCCAGCTTCAAGACCCGCGCTCGCCATGGCTCTGACCTCGGCGATTCCGAGCAAACCCCCAACGACCTCGCCCTTTACGCCGACTACACCCACCTCACCGCCATGCTCGCCAACCGCGCCGCGTTGCTCACCTACAATGCCAAGGACCAATGCTGCTTCGCCGCCGGTCACGCGCTGCCGCCGCTCATCGCTGCCGCCGCGCCCATATTCAGCCTGCACAACCGTCGTGATTTTCTGCGCAGCCACATCAATCACAAACCCGGCACCCACAATTTCGAAGTCGACAACCGCCAGCAACTTTACCGTTTCATGGGAGACGTATTTTATCCCGACGACAAGAAATTCCGCCGCGCAGAAATCCCGAGTGAAAAGGAAATCAAAACCTACGACGAACTCATCGTCCCTTTGCCGAAGGACAACCACACCTTCAACACCCTCGCCTTGGGCCTCATGAAAAACCTGCCCAAACCGCAAACCGGCACCCAAGCCGAGCAGCGCGCCAAGCTGTTAAAAATCATCCACGCAAAAAATCATAAAGCGAAGGCAAAGGAAATTGCAGGCGAAGGCGGCATCGACGGCGTGGCGCATTATCAATTTCAAATCGCCAACGACTGGACCGTGCCGGGAACTGTATTCACGCCCGCCATTCCGAATCAATCCAAGGGCACCACCCTGCTCATCGCCGACACCGGCCGCAAAACCCAAGCCGCCACCGTGAAAAAATTGCTCGCCAAAGGCCAACGCGTCGTCGCCTTCGATCCCTTCTTTTTCGGCGAATCCAAAATCAAAAGCCGCGATTTCCTCCACGTCATTTTAATGCACGCCGTCGGCGAACGTGCCCTCGGCGTCCAAACCGGTCAAATCGCCGCCCTCGCCAATTGGGCCAAAAACAAATTCGACGCCCCAATCACCCTCCACTCCACCGGCCCCCGCCTCAGCGTGGCGGCGCGCTTGGCCGCAGTGCAGACTAAAGCCATCGCGGATATTAAACTGGAGCAGCCGATGAAAAGTCTCAAGGAAGTCATCACGGGAAACAAAGGCGCCAATCATTTGCCCGAGATGATGTGCCACGGGTTGCTTGAACATTTCGACTTGAAACAAATCGAGGCACTTAAATAGAGTCACGGATTTTCACAGTTTATAAAATCCGTGTCTAAAATAATCCGCGCGAATCCCCGGCCAAGTTTGGCGTCCAAGAAACGATGAAATTCGGAATCCTGTTTTTGCTCGCATCGATGTTGGCCGTTCCCGCCGCCGAGGCCGCCAAGCGTCTGCGCGATTTTGAGAAGCCGCCACACAATTACTGGCAGCGCGCGCCGCAGGATCAGTTCACCAAAATCAAGGCTGCTCTGGAAACCGGCAAGCTGCCGCTCGATCGCTCCAGCGAAAAAGCATTCGTTGTGAGCCTGCTAAAGGCGCTGGAAATTTCGCCCGCCACGCAGACGCTGGTTTACTCCACCACCAGCCTGCAGCTCAGCCGCATTTCGCCGCGCAATCCGCGCGCGCTGTATTTTAATGAGGACGTCTACGTCGGTTGGGTGCCGCGCGGGCAGATTGAGATTGCGTCCATCGACCCTGCGCTGGGCGGCGTCTTTTACATTTTTGACATCCCGCGTGGGCCAAGCACGCGTGCGCCGCTCCGCATCGAGCGCAGCACGCGCTGTTTCAACTGCCACGCGGAATTCGAAAACGGGCGCGTGCCCGGGCTGTTGCTCAAATCCGTCGTGCCCGGCCCCGGCGGCGGCAGCCTAGAATCCTTCCACGGGGATGTCACTGGCCACAGCATTCCGCTCAAGGACCGCTTTGGCGGGTGGCATCTCACCGGCAAACACAGCATCCCCGCGCACTGGGGAAACATGGTCGGCACCCTTTCGCCCGCAGGCCTGAAAAAATTCGCCAATCCACCGGGCCGCCAGTTTCGTTGGGAAACTTATCCCGTGGCCACCAGCGATGTGTTGGCGCACCTGCTGCACGAACACCAAATCGGATTTGTGAACCGCGCCATCAAAGCCAACTACGACACCCGCGCCGCCCTGTCCGCCGGAGATGCTGGCGGCATCAAGGCGATGATCGCCAAACAAGCCACGTTGCTCACGCGCTATTTGTTATTTTCCGACGAAGCGAAATTTCCAACCGGCGGCATTGGAGGCAATCCGGTTTTGAAAAAAGACTTCGCTGCCCACGCGCGCCGCACCAAAGCCGGCCTGTCGCTGCGTGATTTCGATCTCCGCACGCGCATCTTCAAACACCGCTGCAGCTACATGATCCACAGCGCCGCCTTCACCGGATTGCCCGCGCCGTTGAAGCAGCACATTTTTACAGAACTTCGGGGCGCGCTGAATCCGGCCAAACCCCATCCCGCCTCGGCCCATTTGCCCGCCGCCGAAAAACGCGCCATCGCGGCAATTCTTACGGCGACGAAAGTTTGGTAACATAGCAATCAAACCAATCCACCACAGAGTCCACAGAGGTTTGAATGGTAGGGCGGTTTCTCGAAATCGCCTTGGCGTGCTCGGAGAGCACGTCCTACCTCTCTGTGCCTCTGTGGTAAAAAATGGGATGAGGTGGAACTCGTCCCTCTCAATAAAAAAGACGCCTTCAGATTTTTTTTTCACTTTCTGACAGAAAACGGCAGACCGGCCCGTACTATCTCACGTAACAACAATCAAAGTTACCGCAGGAGCAAAGAAAATTATGAAAAATCAAAGAAAGCACGGGTTCAAAAGAATAATGGCTGTGGTGTTGGGCGTGATGGCGGTGACCGCTGTCGAGCAGCGGGCCGGAGCACAGCAATTTAGTACGGGAGTCAACCTGAATGTCGTTCGTCAGCCGGGTTATGCGAGTTTTAACGCGTCTCAGCAGCAATATCTACTGGCATTGAAACAGCGCCAGTATGCTCTTAGCAATTACGGGACAGCCGTTAATTTGCAGGCCGCTCGCCTGAATGCCCAACAAAAACAAATCGAGAGTTTTCGCCGCGCCCAAGTCGCCCAGATGCAGGCCCAGATGCACTTGCAAAATGCTATGCGAATGCGGGTCATGCAGCAGCAGCAGGCCCGTTGGAATTTCCACTACGGCCGACGTTAATTTTTCAGGGCTGGCGAATTGGCCTGGGTTTCATTCTGGAATTCGGGCCAATTCCATTTGTTTCGCATAAATTAGGGCGGACAATACTTGGGTTACATTCACAAACGATTCGAGGTCCTGCGCAGAAATGACGGAAGTGGATGAGGTGGTTTCCGCGCAGATCACGCCTAGTGACTGCTCGCCGAACGCGAGAGGGGAATAGAGCCCCATCTTGATCCCCAATTTTTTAATGGACTCGGATGAAAAATTGGACTGATCCGCTTTCCAGATACACGCCCGTTTCTCGTCGATGGTTTTCCGGACCAACGCGGTGCTCATAGCCGGTTCGTACAGGGGGAAATGCGCAGCCACAAAAAGCTCCTCCCCCGATGGATTCAGCAGCAGGATGACCCCCCGTTCTACGGAATTAAAGCACCGGACAATATCCTCGATCGCCAGAAACAACCCGTCATCGAGATCCTCGTACTCAAAAATATTCACCAGTCCGCCAAAGAAATTATGGGTCAACCCTTCCCCAGTCTCCTCCTCCGCGCCTGACCAAGGCTGATGTGCCACGATTTTAACCTTGGCACTGGCCTTCTTCGGTTTGCCGATCTTTCCGACCTCTCCCTCGCCCACCAAGTGCAATCGATCCTGCACAGACACATCAAAGAGTTCATTCAAATCCACCTCGGCAATATTCGCTTCATCGATAACCAGCGTGCATTCCCCCACCGTTAACAGGTCGCCCGTAAATACTCGCACCGGCCCCATTACCATCGCGCCATTTTTTTTGCTGCCGTAGGTGCTGTTTGAATCCTCAAACCAGTATCCATCTGCACCCAACCAGATACGTCCGTGCTGGCGGGATACTGTGGAATCGGCCAATTGAATATCCAATCCCATATTCTCTCCCCGGCCAATGGTGATTTCCGGCTGTTTAAATGCGACCGTCCATTCTTCATCAGGCGTGCGGATTTGTATTTTGATGGATACCATAGTTGTGTTTGACGTCTAGGGAGTAAACGGATAAAAATTCAGCTCGTCAATGCCCGAACAACGCGTCAGCATTCTTGTTTATCGTCCCGATGGCACGTTGATTGCCCAGTATCTTTTGGGCGATGGGGAACACCTGATTGGGCGTGATATTCATTGCCCGGTTTATTTGGATAGCGAGCATATTTCGCGCAATCACGCCAAGCTGCAGCTCTCCCATGATGGTATCCAAATTGAGGACCTCAACAGCACCGCCGGCACGTACCTGGATGGCGTTGCTGTGCGAGGCAAGCTGCGCATCAAACCCGGGCAAAGATTACAGGTGGGCGATCTCACGGTGGATTTGCAGTTGGAGAGCGAGGGGCAGATTGGCCCGGGCAGCCGGTTGGGTGATGGACGCTACACCCTCATCCGTTTGCTG
>CAZJRV010000138.1:0-7523 GCA_964548235.1 uncultured Verrucomicrobiota bacterium | reverse complement strand
TTTTCGAAGAAGTTTCCACCACTCACCACAACCACGATTCAATTTACCGCGACTCGGCCATCAACGATTTGCCGCGCGATTCCAGAAAAACAAAAGTCGATCACTGGGGGAGATTTCAGTTGTTGGAAAATTTGATGGGCGATACCTCAGGCACCAAGAAAGATGGAATTTAATGCCTGCGAAATCTGCGGGTCGAGCCAATGGTCGCCGGCGTACCGGGGTCCTGTCAGGGACGGCCCGTTTGGATCATTGAAGGAAGGCGGCGAGGTAAATCACTGTGGTGGTTGTGGAGTTGAAAGGCTGGCCGAGGCCTTGTGTTTGGGTGATGATGCATATGAATCCACTGAATATCGCAGCAAACTCCGGCAGGGTTTAGACTCCCAAGATTATCTGAGAACACATGACCCCCTTCAGTCACATACTTTGCAAGTGGCGGAATCCCTGCCAATACGGAATGCAGTGGTTGCAGATGTCGGTTGCGCTGGGGGCAGCCTTTTGGATCATCTCCGTGGCAGGACAACGGAGCAAATTGCTATTGAGCCGTGTGACATTTATCACGATCGGTTGAGCGATCAAGGATACCATGTGTATCCAGACTTAAAACAGGCGGCGGATCGATGGGGCGAACGGGTTGATGTGGCATTCAGCATTCATGTTGTGGAGCACGTGCACAACCCCGTTTCATTTTTAAAAAAAATTCGCGCGCTGCTCGTTCCCGGCGGACACTTGGTGTTGGCAACCCCAAATCGCTTGGATCTTTTGTTGGAATGGATGCCGGAAGTGTATGCATCATTTTTCTACCGGGTGGTTCATCGCTGGTACTTTGATGCGGAAAGTCTGTCAGAATGCGCGCAACGCGCAGGTTGGGAGGTTGAGGCTGTGCGACCCGTGCAACGGTACGGGATGGCCAATGCACTGCGCTGGTTGCGGGATCGCAAGCCAAGCGGCGGTGAAGGGTTGCCGACAATTGATGCTGCGGCAGATAATTGGTGGAAGAGCCGATTGGAAACGGAAGGGCGTGCAGAATGCCTGTATTTAATCCTGAAAAACCCGAACCAATAAAGACGATACAACAGTGAAGGGGCTGGTCTTTGTTGAACACAATGCCATTGCCCGGCATTTTTTGCACAACGGGACGTTCGAAGAATTTTCGAAGGACCATGAAACAACTTTTGTTTTCCCTGAGAAAGCTCACCGGCGTATTTCTCAAGTTAATCCGGATCAATTGGGTTTGCCGGGTGAATATGTTCATTTGGCCGTGTTGCCCGAACGGCAGATCACATGGAAATGGTTGTATTTGGTGGAGCAACTCCGCTGGAAGTCCGGCGCACAGGCGAAGGCTATACGGCGGTTGCACCGGTGTGGTGCTGGCTGGAAAGCGACTGTGTTATTGACGGCATTGGGCCTGCCCGGCATTCGCCAAATATATAAATGGATTGCCCGCAAAAAGCTGCGTGCTCTGCAATTTGAAGATCTAAAAAAACTTCTGGATCGTGAACAGCCGGATATCCTCATTCATCCGAGCGTCATGGAGGGCGTATTCCTAAATGACCTCATTGAGGAATCGCAACAACGCTACATTCCCTTGGTGGTTATCATGAATTCATGGGACAATCCCAGCACCAAACGCGCAATGATAGGCAATCCGGATTGGTTGCTGGTTTGGGGCGAGCAAACTTTCCGGCATGCCACGGAATTAGCCGGCATGCCTCCTGACCGAGCGATCAAGTTTGGCGCCGCACAATTTGAGGTGCACCGTCAGTCGCCGCGAATGAGTCGTGAAGAATTTTGTCAGCTAAATGGAATTGATCCGTCTGTTCCCATTCTGGTGTATGCGGGATCCAGCAAGGGTACGCGTGAGATCGACCACCTGCATCAACTCAATGAAGCGATTGCTTCAGGCGCATTGCCGGCAGTGACCCTATTGTATCGACCGCACCCTTGGGGGAATGGCGGGGCGGGGGGTGAAGGCATACTCGATCAGCCATGGGAACATGTTGTCATCGAACATTCGATGCGCGAATACCTTGAGCAGGTGAAGGCAGGCGAAACAGGTATGAGCATGAGTGATTATCAGCATACCCATGAATTATTGTCTCACTGCGACGCATTGATTTCCCCACTGTCCACAATCATTTTGGAATCTGCCATGCACGGCAAACCGGCGCTTTGTTTTTTGCCTGATTCAGATTTATCGGATCATTTCCAGCATGACAGCCAGCTGATGCATTTTCAGGATTTGTTTGAAATGCCGGAAATTTTGGTAGCACGCGGATCTGGCGAATTGATTGGGCAAACCCAGGAATTATTGGAAAGGGCAGAGGATCCCGAATGGAAGAAGCGATTGATCGAATCCAGCCATTTTTTTGTCGAGCCTCATGAAAGGCCTTACGGGGAACGATTGCGGGAGTTTTGTGAAGGGGTAGTGAATCGGCGGAAGGCTCGAGCATGATGGGCGCCAGTCACATCTTGGCGGTGGTGCCGGCACGCGGGGGCAGTAAAGGGATTCCGCTTAAAAACTTAAGAGTGCTGGGGGGGCAATCTTTAGTTGCAAGAACAGGAACAATCATCGCTGAGATTCCAGAGATTGATCGTGCGGTGGTTTCCACTGACCATGATGCAATCGCCAAGGAGGCGGAATCGGCGGGGATCACGGCTCCCTTTCGTCGGCCGGAAACATTGGCCGGGGATCGCATTGGTGATTTGGAGGTATTGACTCATGCGTTGGAGACGATGGAGCAATTGGATCAGACGCAATACGATGTGATCGTGATGCTGCAGCCGACGTCACCATTTCGTACGGCGGCTCAGGTAACTGCCTGTATCCGAATGTTGGTTGAAGGTCAGTGGGATGCGGCGTGGACCGTTTCACCAACAGATTCCAAAGGGCATCCGTTGAAGCAGCTGATCGTAGGCAGCGATGACTCGATGGAATTGTATGATCCTGCCGGCGCGCAAATCATTGCCCGACAGCAGCTTGAGCCGGTGTATCACCGAAACGGGATTGCTTATGCCTTTACGCGCGAATGCCTGTTGGAACAAAAGTCCATCCACGGAAAACGAACCGGGACACTGATCATTGAGGAACCCTGCGTGAATATCGACACGGAATGGGATTTGCAATTGGCGGAAATTTTGTGGCAACGCCAGCAATCGGATGAATGAGCGGCAAGCCACCTGGGTGTTTCGCTCGGGTCGCCGTGCACGGCTTGAATCTGCAGTCCGTACTCCCACTGAATTTTTTTATGGGCTGCCCGAGTTGCGTGATCGCGGCTGGAAAACAACACTGCTCGAAGACGCCGACTTGGGCATGGCGCCCCCGCTCAAACCGCTCCCTGCTTTGGTCAATCGATTTGCTCGATTTTGTGGCTACCTGCCACTTGGCATGGCCATGGGGTTGGCAAGCAAACAGGTCCAAAAAAAATTGCCTGACCAAGGCCCCATCATCGCTACTACGAATAATCTCGGCTTGGCCCTCGGTATGGGACGTGCGCGAGGTCGTGTGCGGTGTCCGGTGGTGTTGCTGGCAATGGGCTTGTTGCCGTTAGCCCCAAGCCAATGGCAAGTGCGCAGGGTCGGTGAGGTCCTTAAACACATTCATGTCGTCACTATTTCAAAAGCCGAACAGGCTCATTTGGCCAGGTTATTTCCAAATCAAAAAATCGATTACATTCCTTTTGGGGTCGACACGAATTTTTGGGAACCAGCCCCGGAAGGCCGGGCCCTTGGAGAATACGTCATGGCCATTGGCAATGATGCAAATCGGGATTGGAAAACACTGATCGACGCATGGGATGAGACGATGCCGCCACTTAAGCTCATCACTAATCTTCACGTGCCTCCCGCGCCTCCAAATGTGGAAATCATCAAAGGCGATTGGCGAAGCCAAACTTTGTCGGATGCAGAAATTTTAAAACTCTACCAGCAGACATCGTGCGTGGTCATTCCCCTCCATAATACAATCCAACCCGCCGGCCAAAGTGTGTGCCTTCAGGCGATGGCCTGCGGCCGACCAGTTATCATCAGTGACACGTATGGGATATGGGATCGCGCTCAATTTATTGACGGAAAACATTGGTGGCTGTCGCGACCTGGAGATGCAAGTTCCCTTCGAACTTTGATTAACAAGGCCCAGAGCCATGAAAGCCGAAAGACCAAGAATACGAATGCAAGAGGCCAAGAGATTTTATCGGAATTATTGAGCACGAATGAAATGGCCTTCAGATTAGAAGGATTGCTCAATGCAGAGCTAAGCTGATCCGTATAGCAACTAAGGGTGGAGGAAATGTTGATTACAATGTCGTGTTACGGGAGAATTAGGTAATCCAAAAAGGAAAATATGAAATTCTGGTTTAATTGTATTGTTCATCTACTTACACCGCGCGGATATGGGTTCCAGTCGCAATTAAAGGGCAGGCCAGATAGGGAAAAACACAAAAGCGCAAAATCTGTTTACATGAAGGCGAGCAAGCTAGGCTGGCGCACAAATGAACATGGGATTAGGGCACGAGAATATCATGGGCAAGTTGACTACCGCAAACATCAGGCAGCCAAAATGGATGTGATTCTTGGGAAGGGACATGGCTGGAGAAAGATGGATATATTGGAATATCGATTAAGGTTCTGGAGCAGATTCCGGCATTTGCGGCCAATCGTGCGACGGGATGCTGACATCTTGTGTCTGGGAGCCCGCCAAGGCACAGAAGTGGAAGTATTAAGAGAATTGGGGTATCACCGGTCTCGGGGGATCGACTTAAACCCTGGCGAGAATAACCAACTGGTGAGTCAGGGCGATTTTATGAATTTAGATTTTCCCGAAAATCATATGGATGTAATTTATTCGAATTGCTTGGACCACGCTTTAGATTTGGACGCGTTTTTCTTGGAGCAGCGCAGAGTGTTAAAAAACAAAGGGCATTTTCTTATTGATATTAGTACTTGTGCGGAAGCTGGCCATTTCGAATCCTTGGAATGGGCACGGCCAGAAGATGTGCTGGTAATGGCATTGAAACACTTTCAAACCATAATATTACTCAAGCGTGAAAAGCGTTGGCTTTGGGTGCTGCTGCGCCCCTGATGAAGGTGTCGGGAATGAGTTCGAGACGCTATTTATCGAGGAGCATGGGTGAATTGCACAGTCGTGCGATTATAATTTTATGAAAATTTACGGTGGGTATCATCTGCAGGAAGGGTTATGGGATGACGGGAAGCAATTTAGCAGTCGGTCAAACGGAAAAGCGCGTGGGAACCAAGGCTCAAGCGATTGCGATCGAAAATTTTATACCAAAAATGACGTTCCATATGCAGGCATTACTATGCGATGCCCAGCGGGACAACCGCGTTGAAAGGAGAAGAATGAGCGTTGAACTAAATCAAGTTGTGGGGAGTATCAAGAAAAGTGGATTTGCAGTGATCGACAACTATTGCGATGACGAATTGCTCAGCGCATTGTGCGAGGAGGCTGGCGCATTGGCACGGAGCAAGCCAAACTTTATCAAGGATCATTCGATGACTCACGGGAATTCATTTTTACTGAACATGGTACCCGCCCGAGTACAAGGAGATCGTGACGGCGCCGAACAGACTGCTTATATCAGAGGGTTGTTTGGAAATTCAAATATAGAAAAGTTAGCATCACAGTATCTAGGGGGCGGCTGGGGGGTGAGTAATTACATTTACCATAGGGCATGCGCCGAGCAACATGAGACACAGGAGTTGTTCCCGCTTCATTATGACAATTTCCAAAATTGTTATTGCCTGAAGGGTTTCCTCTATTTAGAGGATTGCAATATATCGAATGGAGCGCTTCGGTTTGTGCCCGGCACCCATAGGCTAGTGAGGAAGTTTCTCAAAATAAATCGCAGAGCCTCGTCTTCCACACAGGAAAACAAGTTGGAAGCAATGCTTGATGTAATTGGTCAAAATGGCATGAGTTCATACTCTCGGACTGAGCAGGAACTCATCGAAAAACTTCGGGAAATTTCAGCCGAACCTGCCAAATCTTTGGAGTATGCAATTGAAAGAAAAGCGGGGTCACTCGTCCTGTTTGATACGATTGGAATTCATGGAGGCGTTAGTGTCGCACGTGGAGAGAGGTGGATCGCAAGGTTTCATCTTGTTGACCGAAAATATCGATTTTGGAATCACCCAGAGCAAGAGGGTATCATCATGGGATTAATTTCCAGGATTTGCAGAAAAGCCAGAAGATTGGGAAAATGACAGAATTGCGACTTCTGATTTTCAGATGAAGGTGGCCATTGGTTATCACTTGCAACAGGGGCCGTGGGGGGGCGGCAATCAATTTGCGCGGGCACTAACTGCGACGCTTAAGGCGGGCGGGCATCAGGTTTGTTTCGGGTTGGATGATCCCAAAATCGATATCATCCTGCTAACGGAAGTGCGCGGGCGCAGCCCGTCGGCATCTTTCCATGCTGGGACGGTGCTGCGTTACTTGCAATGCCGCAATCAGAACGCACTGGTTGTGCATCGCATTAACGAATGCGATGAACGCAAAGGCACTCGCGGCATGAATCCACTTCTTCGTCGCGCCAATTATGTGGCGGATCACACCGTGTTCATCGCCTCATGGTTGCAAAAACTTAAGGTGTGGAGGAGTGACCGACCCTCGACGGTTATTTTAAATGGGGGTGACACCACTGTGTTCAAGCCTGCCGTTGGCAACGAATGGCGGCCTAGTACGCCATTAAAAATAGTGACGCATCACTGGGGCGGGAATCGACTGAAGGGCGCGGACGTTTACGAAAAGATTGATGAGCTATTGGGTGAAGGAAAGTGGAGCGAACGGATCGAATTCACCTACATTGGCAACCTGCCCCCCGGATGTGCTCTATCGCATGCTCGCCACTTGCCGGCACTTTCAGGGCAAGCCTTGGCGGAAGAACTTGCGGCTCACCACGTTTATCTCACTGGTTCAATCAATGAACCCGCCGGCATGCATCATGTTGAGGGCGCGCTTTGTGGGTTGCCGTTGATCTACCGTAACAGTGGGGCATTGCCGGAGTATTGTGAAGGATTCGGAATCCAATTTGACGACCCAGATGATTTGCCCAATGTGCTGGAGCGGATGATGGCGAAATATGAGCAACACCGGACAGCGTTGAAGGAGTATCCCCACACAGCCGAGCGGATGTGCCAGGATTACATTGCGTTGTTCGAGCGATTGATTTCGGAGCGGGAAGAAATCGTGGCGGCGCGGCAGTTGTGGCGGGAACCATGGACGGTCTTGAGGAATCAATTTCCAATTTAATGCGTATTGACTACATTGAGGGGGTTGAGTCGGGCACGGATGAATCCACATTTGTGGAAGCGCATTGGACCCAGGTTTGGGAAAAGGAAGGTGGCCCAAAGGGGCATGTTGCCAAAGTTGGCAGACAAGATGAATTTCGAATTATGCAAAATTATCTCAGCGAGTTTCCCAAAGGGAAATTGCTGGATGCGGGGTGTGGACTGGGGGATTGGGTTTTGTTTTTGAATCGCGAGGGGTTTGAGGTGACGGGATTGGA
>CAZJRV010000137.1:0-7558 GCA_964548235.1 uncultured Verrucomicrobiota bacterium | reverse complement strand
CGCGGCAATCTCGCGGGCGAGACCGATGACGCCGTTGAGGTCGGGGCGATTGGGCGTCACTTCCAAATCATAAACGATGTCCTTGCCCGCACGGCCTAGATGTTCGGCGAACGGCTGGCCGAGTTGGGCGTCCGCAGGCAAAACCAAAATGCCTTCGTGGTCGTCGCTGAGTTTCAGCTCGCGTCCGGAACACATCATCCCCTGCGACAGCTCGCCGCGGATTTTGCCTTCCTTGAGCACAAAGGGTTTTTCGCCTTCTTCCACCGGCATCGACGTGCCGAGGTGTGCTAGGGCCACTTTGTCGTCCGCTTGAAAATTTGTGGCGCCACAAACAATTTGTAGTTCGGATTTGCCGTCCGTCACTTTGCACAGCGTCAACTTGTCGGCATTCGGATGCTTGTCGCACGTGACCACCTGCCCCACCACAATGCCATCAAACGCGCCGCCCGTTTCCTCCATGCCCTCGACCTCCACGCCGAGCATTGTGATGCGCTCGGCGAGTTCTTCCGCCGACCAATCGAAGTCGACATATTCCTTGAGCCAATTGTAAGTGACTTTCATTCGCGTTAAAATTGGCGCAGAAACCGCAGGTCGTTTTCGTAAAAGAGGCGGATGTCATTGATGCCGTAGCGGAGCATCGCAATTCGTTCGATGCCGAAGCCGAAGGCCCAGCCGGTCCATTCCTCGGAGTCGAGGCCGACTTCTTCCAGCACCGCCGGATGCACCATTCCGCAGCCGGCGATTTCCAGCCAGTCTTTGCCCATCTTGCGGGTGAGGGCATTGGCGAAATCGATTTCGAAGCTGGGCTCGGTGTAACTAAAATAGTGAGGACGAAAGCGGATTTGGGTTTTCGGGCCCATTAACTCACGAAAGACAAACTCGACGGTGCCCTTGAGGTCGGCCACGGTGACGCCCTTGTCCACGTATAATCCTTCGACTTGATGAAAGGTGGGGTTGTGCGTGGCATCGGCGGTGTCGCGGCGATAGACGCGCCCGGGCACGATGATGCGCACGGGCGGTGGTTGCTCTTTCATTACGCGAATTTGCACGCTGGAAGTATGGGTGCGAAGGAGCGGACGGCCATCCGTAGCCACATAAAATGTATCCTGCGCATCGCGTGCGGGGTGGTCGGCGGGGGTGTTGAGGGCATCGAAGCAATGATACTCGTCCTCCACCTCGGGGCCATCGGCGACGGCGAAGCCGATCTTGCGAAAACTTTTTACAATGTCCTCGGTCACTTGTGTGAGCGGATGCAGTTTGCCGAGCACGCGGCGGCGTCCGGGCGCGGTAAAGTCCGTGGGCTCGGCGGGCGCAGCGGCGGCGAGTTCGATGCGGTCGCGCGCGGATTGCAGTGCGGTTTCGAGTTCGCCCTTGGCGGCGTTGATGGATTTCCCCGCGAGCGGTCGCTCTTCTTTACTGAGCGATCCCAATTGTTTCATGAGCCCGGTGAAGCGGCCTTGCGGACCGAGCCATGCGCCCTTGGCATGATCCAGCGCGGCTTGGTCGGTGGCGGCGTTTAGCTCGGCCAGGGCCTCGGCCTTCAGCGGTTCGATTTCATCGAGCAATGACATCTTGTGCGGGGAATGTAGTGGGAAAGGTTGCGGCCACAAACAAAAAAAGGGCGACCTTGAATTGGCCGCCCATCTTGAAAGTGTGCCGTCTAGTTTGCGGCCTTCGCTTCCCGGGCGCTTTGGGCGACCTTAACCAACTCGGTAAATGCCGCCTCGTCTTGCGCGGCGATGTCCGCGAGCACCTTGCGATTGACTTCCACCCCAGCGGCTTTGAGGCCTTCAATGAAGCGGCTGTAGGTCATGTCATTGGCGCGACACGCGGCATTGATGCGCACATTCCATAATCCGCGAAACGTGCGTTTTTTGTTTTTCCGGTCGCGATAGGCATACTGCCGGCCGTGATCGAGCGCGTCCTTGGCATAACGATAAAGTTTGCTGCGGCGCATTCGAAAGCCTTTGGCGGCTTTCAGCCAGCGTTTGCGGCGTTGACGTGAGGCGGGTCCGTTGGTGGTACGCATGGTAAAATACTTGGTTAGTGGCTGAAGGGAAGGCTCTCAGTAATGCGGCGCATATCGTCTTTTACCACCAAAGTGGCCGTGCGCAGACGGCGCCGGCGCTTGGCGTTTTTAGTCGATAAAAGGTGGCGCTTTCCTTGGCGGTTGCGTTTCACCTTGCCGCTTGCGGTTACTTTGAACCGCTTCGAAACGGCTTTCCGCGTTTTATTGACAACTTTGTTTGGCATGAAATTCCTGTGTTTTCCTCAAAAAGGGCGCGCAGTGTATGAATCCACTCAAAGCGTGGCAAGAGATTTCTTGTAAAAATGAAGGAAAATCGGACGACTAGAAGCATTATTGGCCGCGATTGACCATATTCCCCGCCGCATCCCAGTTTTTGCGGCTAATCGCATCGCCGTTTTGGTAGACATAATGGCTCTGCACCTCCCCATTGGGGTGATAGTAAATCACTTTCCCGTGGAAACGTCCTTCCACCAATGTGCCCTCGCTCTGCTTTTGGCCATCGGCAAAAAACGAAACCATATCCCCATGCTGCCGTCCTGCACGGTATTCCGCCTTGAACATCAGCCGGCCATTTGGGTGATGCAAAACGGCCCTGCCCTCAAATGGTTCGCTCGCGTCCGGCGCATAAGCAAGGCCATCGCGGGTTTGCAGCAAATTATAGTCCGCCACCGGATCCGGTCGCAGCACCAGCAATAAAATCAACCCGGCCGTGGCAACCCCCAGCGCGAGGAAGAAAAAATGTCGGCTCCACCATGATGTGCCGCACGGTTTCTGTTTCGCTGGCGCGGGCTCCTCAACGGGCACTTCGCGCACCTCCTCTGCATCGTGCACCGCAGATTCCCCAGCCAACCTCGCCAGTTCTTTTTGATACTCCAATTCCCGGCTTGCCGCCTCCGCCGCCTGCCATTTCTGCAGTACCTCGCTCACCGGCTGCCAGTCCTCCTCGCCCTCAATCCAGGCCCAGTCGTTTTCCGAAAATGAGCCGCGCTCCACCAGCACGCTCACTTGCCTGGACTCATAAGGCCCCCAGTTCTTTCCCTCTTTGGCGACGTAAATGCTCATTTTATTTCAGCGGCACACGCGGCAACGTCCGCGGCGCTTTCCACTGTTTGTGCCATTTCAATTGCCACAATTCCGCCAGCTTCACGCTGTCCACGCTGCCGTCCATGAAAGCCACGTTGTTGGCCCCGTTGTGATAACGATCAATACAAAGCCGCGACAAGCCCTGTCCCGTTTGGCCGCCGTACTCCAAATCCCTCGCCGGCCGATTCGATTCCATCGGCATCACCACCGGCCCCGTGCCCTCGCTGAACAAGGGCGCCTCGCTGCCGCCCTCTTCCAGTCCGCGATAAAAATGTTCCGCTGTTGAGCCATTCATCCGCGCATGTTGTGAGACGGCCCAGCCGTTGAGCGTGTACGTGCTGCTCAGGTTGTGCTGGTATTCCACAATCATCCCCGTCACCTTCCAGTCAAAGCTCGGCATGCTGTGGATGTTTTGTTTGGGGTACACGCCCGCGCTGTTTTTCTCCGGGTTGCGCCGCGGCACCATCGCGCCAAAATATTCACCCTCTTTTTTCGCGGCGTCCTCATATTCGCCCGAGGCAAAATACTCCTTCGCGCACTCCGGATTACCCTCCTCTTTCCACACCCACTCCCCGCCACCCACTGCGCCCGATTCATTTTCGTTCAGCACTCCCACCCATGAGAGCCGCGACGGGAAATGCTTGGCAGCCTCCACAAACCGGTTCCATTCCGCGTCATCCTCAATGGTCACCAGCTTGCCGCCGCGACTTTCCGCAATGCGCTTGGCAGACTGCCAAGAAACCGATGGTCAGACACGGGTCAAATGCTCATACGTGCTCTCCGGGCTGGTTGAGCGCCAAGCCATTTTCGAGTGCCCCGAGCTGATATTCTGGTTCGGCGAACACGCCGGACTGTGAAAAACCTCCTGTTCATATCCCTCGCGACGCGCCAGTGTCTCCACCCAAGTCCCCTCCACCACCTTGGCGTGCGGCATGAATTCTCCCAACTCCACATCATGCCCGATGTAACCGGTGCTGAGCTGCTTGAGATTGTTCCGGCTGAACACACCGTGCCCTTTGATTTGTGCACGGCCAATTGCCACGAAGAGGATCGACGCCAACACGCCGATGATTCCGATAACCACCATGAGCTCCGTCAAAGTAAACCCCGCACGATGCATCGGATGCATGGAGCGGGGACAGGAACAAGAGACGGGCATTTCTTTTGGGATACGCTGGACAGTCTTCATGCCAAAAAAACTCCAACCGGCATTGCCGCCCTGCGTTGTCAGCGCGGCTTCATTGCCTGCTACAACGTGCCACACATTTTGGAGTTGTCAATGGATGCAAATCAATTAGTTGAAAAATGTTGTCACCGCACGCAACACCGCGCAGGGCTCAACCGGTTGTTGCAAGCGCTTCATCGCAACACTCGGCGGCCCCCACACCGTTGCATCCGTTGCCGCCCACAACGCCACGCCAGGCAACCCCACTGCCGCGGCCAGATGCGTGATGCCCGAGTCGTGCCCCACAAACGCACGCGCCGCGTTGAGCGCGCGTGCCACCTCCACCAATGACTCGCACAAAAGAACCCGGTGCCGATCGTGCGGAAGCCCCGCGCTCAATCGCGCCACCCGTTCCGCCTCGGCCTCCCCGCCGATGAGAAGCAAATTGGAATCATTTTGTACCAGCCATTCCGTGAAGAATGCTGCCCAGTTTTTTTCCGGCCAGTTTTTTGCCGCGCTGCCGCTGCCCGGATGCACTGCCAGCACGTTTTTCCTTTTGGTAATTCCAATTTCCAGACGAGGCACAGCGTCCGCATTCGTGATCCCAAACGGCTCCAGCGCAGACAACAAAATTGATGCCGCCGATTCCCCCGCCCCATCCGGCGGCCGATGGCAGCCCACCACAAATTGCGCGTCGCTGGCTTCACGCACGTTGGATTGGAAAATCCCGTCCGGGTCGTGTAGGAATGAAATCACCCAGTCAAACCCCCGCAGCCAATCCCGGGTACTCGCATCACGCCCACCGTTTTCCACGAAAAACCCGGCCCATTCCCGCCCCTCCAATGGGCGGACCTCATCCGCCAAGCCGCCTGCCATCGCCAGTTCACCGCATTCCCGCGAGCCCAATACGGCCAGCCGTGCCCCCGGATGCGCCCCCCGCAAGGCCGTCAGCACCGGCATGGTAAGTACAAAATCTCCAATCGCTCCGCCGCGCACCACGAGGATGCGTTTTGGCGCCGTGAAAGGGGCAGTCATAAAATCAAGATTCCCACTGGACAACCGCACAAATACCGTTAGCCTGAAGGCAAGCTAACCCTCAAACGAAAGCATTCCCATGAAGAAATTAATCTCCCTGATGGCCACGCTGCTCATTGCCGGCGTGTGTTTTACTTGGACCGCGATGTCCAACGACGACGACAAACGCCGCGACGGCGAGCGCGACAAACCCCGCGAAGGTGAACGTGAACGAGCCCGCGACGGCGACCGCGAACGCGACGGCCAAGCCCGCGAATTGGAAGCGTGGCTCGAGCAGCGCGAAAAACAAATCCACGCCCTGCGCGAACAAGGCAAAGCCGACCAAGCCGAGGCCCTTGCCCAACGCACCCGCAAGGAATTGGAAAACCACCGCCGCGCCATGGCTAATCGCAACCGAGGCAAACGCGACGAACCGGCCCACCGCGAACGCCATGAACACGGCCACGGTCATGGAGACGGTGGCGACAACGAAGAGTTTGGCAAATGGGTCAACCAACAGGAACGCCGCATCGCCGAACTGCGCAAAGCCGGCAAAAAAGAAGAAGCCGCCCACGTGCTCAAACACGTGCAGGACGCCATCGCCAAATTTCGAGGTAGAGGCGAACGCCGCGAACGCGAAGGCGGTGAACGCGAAGGTGGCAATGCAAACCGGATGGAACACATCGGCGCGGCTATCGAGCATTTGCAGGCCGCGGGCCTCCGCGATTGGGCCGAGGAACTGGCCGCCCACGCCCGCGAGATAAACAAAGAGCGCGGCCATCGCGAAGAGGGCCACGAACGAAGGGATCGCGAAGAACCCGGACACCGCCATGAAGGCCATGAGCGCGAAGGAAACGGCGACCTCAATCAAATGCGCCGCGAAGTCAACGAACTACGCAACGCATTGCGCGAGATACAAAAACATTTGGAAGAACGCCGTTAGGCAAACCTCCATCCCCCGAAAAGCCGCCGTCAGGGCGGCTTTTTTTGTTCGGAAAATTTAATTGAAAACCGTCAAGCCCAGTACCATTAACAACAGCGCGAATGCGAGGCGCACGCTGCACATCATTTTGAAGCGCCGCTCGCTGGCGGTGGCCCACTCGATGATGTCGCGCATTTTCCAGGGCGATACGGTGAACCACATCGCCTTGATCACCAACGCATATGCCAGCACGATCAGCACCAACCGCCAATCGCTGGGATGCCAGCGGGCGGTGTCCACGATGAGCTTGGCAAGCAGCAGCAACACCACCGCCAAACCGCGTACGGCGAGAAAGTCTTTCAGAAAAAAACACGCGCCCACGCCGGTGGCCACGATGAAGACTTGGAAGTGCACACGAAATTTTTCGAAGTCCGCCAGCGTCTCGCCGCTGAGCACCCACAGAAACCACGCCATCCCTGCGAGCGTGAGCGTCCAGCCGGCGGTTTCATTGCGCGGAAAATTTTTGATCCAATCCATCGCCCCCTCCGGCTTGGCCAATCCCCAAGCGGCGGTAAAAACCATCAGCGCGCCAAGCGCGAGCGACAAGTTGGCGAGGGAAATTTCGGGCATATCAATTCAAATTCAAAATGGCGGGATCGCCGTACAATGTCGTCTTGGTGGCATCGATAATTTTCACATTCAACACTTGGCCGACAAATCGTTCACCGCCCTCGAACACCACAATTTTATTGCACCGCGTGCGGCCCTCGAGGCGCGCGGCATTCCGGCGACTGGGGCCTTCCACTAAAATTTCCATTTGTTGGCCGATGTAGTTTTTGAGTTTGCGCCCACGAATGACGTCCACCGCCTCAAGCAAACGCGCGTGGCGTTCCTCGATGAGCGATTCGGGCAACTGCTCCGGCATCGCGGCCGCCGGCGTGTCGCGGCGTTGGCTGTACTTGAAAAGGAACGCGTTGTCGAACTCCACCTCGCGGCAAAGGCTCAGCGTTTCGTCAAAGTCCGCCTCGGTTTCGCCGGGGAACCCCACGATGATGTCGGTGCCGATTCCCATTTCCGGCCGCGTGGCGCGGAGTTTGCCAATTAACTCCACAAACCGCTCCCGGGTATAGCCGCGATGCATCAGCTTGAGCATCCGATTGCTGCCGCTTTGCACAGGCAAATGCGCGTTCTCCACCAGCTTGGGCAGTCGCGCGTACGCCTCCACCAAATCATCGCCGTAGCCTTTGGGATGCGGCGAGGTGAACCGAATGCGCTCAAGCCCATTGATCGCGTGTACCGCTTCGATGAGTTGCACGAAAGCGCTCTTGCCATCGCGCACGCCGAA
>CAZJRV010000136.1:0-7715 GCA_964548235.1 uncultured Verrucomicrobiota bacterium | reverse complement strand
GGCGATGATTCTTAACAACCAACACCTCGGCATGGTGGTACAATGGGAGGATCGCTTTTACAAAAGCAACCGCGGACACACTTACCTCGGCAACCCTGATGATCCCAAGGCGATTTACCCCGATTACCCCGCCATCTGCGCCGGGTTCGGCGTGCAATGCGAGCGCGTGATGTACGAGAAAGACCTCCGCCCCGCCCTGCGCCGCATGCTTGCCTCCAAGGAACCCTACGTGCTGGACATCATCACCCCCCACACCGAGCACGTGCTGCCCTTCATCCCCGCGGGCGGGACGGTGGCGGATATGATTTACTGATGAAAACTGCAGCCCTCACCCTGACCGTGCTGGCACCCGCGTTGTTCGCGGCCAATCCGGCGTTAGACCTCACCAAGCAACAGCTCGGCAAGGCACCCAAGGGATTCACCGCCAAGGTCTCCGGCAAAGGCAAACCGGGCAAGGCAGTGGTGCGCGAAGGGAAAATCCCCGTGGCCAACGGCGCGGGCAATATTCAAGGCCGCCTCATCGAAGTCACCGGCGGCTCCACGAATTCCAACCATTACACGCTGGTGATGCTTGACGCCATGGCCCCGGATGATTTCACGGCCTCCGTCCGCTTTCGCATCACGGGCGGCAAAGTGATGCGCGTGGTGGGCATCGCCTACCGGGCGCAGGATGCGGATAATTATTATCTGCTTGGCGTAAAACCCGCGGACACACGGTTGTATTGGAGCATTTTTGAAAAAGGCAAGGCGGAACAGGGACTCAAGGACAACCATATCAAGCCCGCGCCCGGAGGCTGGCATGACCTCAAGTTTTCCATGAAAAAAACCACCGTTAACTGGACCCTCAATGGAAAGACACAGTACGCAACGTACGACCCCGCCCAAACGCCGGACTTTAAGAAAGGCCAGCTGGCGCTTTGGGTGCGATCCGATACGCGCGCGGAATTTGCCCATCTGGAGATTCTCACGGCGGCGGAAGCCCTGGCGCGGCGGCATGGCGATGTGCTGCGTCGGGTGGCACGCACAAATCCGCACGTGTTGTCGCTCCAACTGGTGGCCCGCCCGGCTCCGAAGAAGGCCCCGCAAATTTTAGGAAGCCTCAATGCCGTCGAGGTAGGCCAGCCTGCCCATGCCGATTGCGCCCGGGCGATGGATGAAAACAAGAACTACCACGGCCGCAAAAATGATGAGGCGGTGGTGACCACCCCATTGCGGGACAAGAACGGGAAAATCATCGGTGCAATCCGCGCTCGACTACGCAGCCCCGGAGACACGGAAAAACGGCGCGACATTGTCCGCGCCACGGCACTGGCCAAGCTGATCCAAGCCAGTTTCCCCGATTCAAAATCACTTTTTCAATAGCAACCCCGGCGGGGCCGGCCGAATGACTGGGGAACGCTTGCGGTCGGGCGCCTTCGGGAAATCATCATCCATTACCTCGCGATGCGCGCCGGTGATGCCCACGCGTCCCTCCTTGTCACGCACCAGCGCAGGCGGATATTTGTGGAAAAAATACGTTTGTCGCACCATCATTTGCCCCTCGGGATTCACCTGAAAATAGCGAAAGTTCTTGGCATAATATTGGAAAAATACATGGGTGATCCCCCGCGGATCCATCTCCATTTGCGGCTTGCCAAAGGGCACTTTGCGGCCGAGATCCAGCACATTGTAAATGCGCATTTCATTGCCGAGCGTGCCTTCCACGCGGAGAAATAAATGGGTGCGGCCATGCACGCGGGTAGTGCGCAGAGTGTAGGTGCGCAGGTCGGGAGGTTGACCCACTTCGCGCGGGGCCACTCCGCGCTGCATCTCGGTGATTTTCACCCCGGCCACCACCTGAAACTTCAGCGGCCGCACATCCATCGCGTAGTTATTGAATTGCCTTATTTTTATACGGGCATGAATGGTGTACACACCCGGCTTGCTGAAGTCAAAAAACGGTGCCATTTGAAAGGTCCAGACTCGGCTCTTGCCGTTATCCACCAGAATTGGCTTGCCGTGGGGCGGATTGCCATTGCGTAGCACGGGGATGCCCCGGCCATCGTGCGCGGAAAACTGAATCCAATCCGCCCCGTCCGCCAGCATCACATTTTGGCCGGATACATTGCGGATGCCAAGCTTGACGACCACGGCCTGGTTGGGCAGAAAGTTGTTGCGATCGGTGGTCATCAAGACCTGCAGCAGGCGCGCGTGCGCGTCCAATGAAAACAAGAATCCCACCAGTAGAAACAAGTACCCCCTCCTCATTGTGTGAGGATGGTTGAATAGAGTCTGTTTTTCAAGGCTAAACGGGATTGCCCCGGCGCAAGTTATTCACCTTTGGGCAAAACCTGCTGAACCTCCGCTGCCACTTGCGCCATAGGGATGCTTCGCAGGCAATCGCGCTCGCGCAAGGCGGTGCAGGTTCGTGAGTGACACGGAACACAATCCATGCCCAAAGAGCGCAGCACCCTGCCGGGCGCTTGATAAGGCCCTGTACGGCGGGGGTCAGTGGGGCCAAAGAGTGCCACCACTGGCTTGCCCATTGCGGCGGCTACGTGCATGGGGCCGGTGTCGTTGGTGACCATGACTTTGCATGCGCGGATCCATTCCACCATTTCGGGAAGGGTGGTTTGGCCGGTTTTATCCACGCACCGCGCGCCAATTGTAGCAAGCCGCGCTCCCAAGGCGACATCTTCATTGCCGCCCAGCACCACCACGCGCAGGTCTCCGTGCCCCATCAAGAGTTGGCGCGTGAGGGCTTCGTAGGATTCGATTGGCCATCGCTTGTTTTCCCAACGCGCGCCGGGGCAAAGCGCGAGCCAACGCTGGCCCGATTCGCAGCCTTCGGGGAGGGCCTCATGGCGAGGGGGCATCCAATCGAAGTCATCGTTGTTTTCCAACCCGAGATGTGGCAGCACGGCGCGGCACCAATCGACCGCATGGGAGTTGGCACTGGGGCGCTCCACGAGCACATCGTACGCGGCAGCTGCTCCTTCGCGGTGTTGGTGTAATCCAATGGCAAGGCCGGGGCGTGCGGCCCAGCTGAACACTGCGCTGCGGGCGAGCCCCTGCAAATCCAAAACCACATCAAACCGCTCGCACTGTAGCTGGCGGAGCTGGTTCATGCCGCGTGCCAAACCGGAGGGCGTGCCCCAGCCGCGGCGCTCGAAAGAATGCACGGCGGCAAGGTCGGGATCATTTTCCAAAAGGGGTGCGAGATTGCTGGCAATCCACCAGTGCACTTGCCAGTGCGGGCGTTGGCGCTTGATGAGCCGCAGCACAGGCAACGCGTGGATGACGTCGCCGAGTGAGCTGGGCTTGAGGATGAGAAGTTTCACGCCAGTCGGAGGGGCAGGCGAGTGTTACTTCCCCACCTCAAGCCGCTCGGCCAGGCGCTCGGGCAGGCCGGCGTCTCGGATTTTTTTCTGCGTGGTCTCAATGTCGTAGTTGATCCGGATGAGTTCCACTGATTCATTCTTGGCGTCGTACACGCAATATGAGGCACGCGGGTCCCCATCGCGCGGCTGGCCCACGCTGCCCACGTTGATGAAATAGCGTTTACCCACCTCCAGCTTCAGATGCTCAAAGGTGCCGCCATCCACTTCAATGCCGTCATCGATAAACACCAGCGGCACGTGCGTGTGGCCGTGGAAACAAAGGACGGTGCTTTGGTAGGTGAAACTGGCTGCCGCATCGCCGGCATCCTGCACGTAACCCCAGTATCGCGGACTGTCCATCGTGCCATGCACAATGGAAAAGTGATCTACCAACCTCACGTAGCGCAGGTCGCACAGCCATTGCCGATCCTCCGCGGTGAGTTGTTCCCGCGTCCACAGCACTGCCTCAGCAGCCACGGGATTGAATGCGGATAGGTCACAATCCTGACCGATGTACTCGTCGTGATTGCCCATCACGGTGGGCATCTCCAGGCCACGCACGATGTCCATGCATTCCTTGGGGTTGGCGTTGTAGCCGACTACATCGCCGCCGCACACGAAGCTTTCGCAGCCACGTTTCTCGGCATCCTCCAGCACAGTGTTGAGCGCCTCGAGGTTTCCGTGGATGTCCGATATGATTGCGTATTTCATGCGGAATCATCAGCGGGCGATTTCGAATCCTCGAAACTCGCCCGTGCCGGTGCTCCAATCCGTTTGGGTCTCCCGGATGAAGCGGCGCAATCCTGCCTCGGGGATGGCCGTTTGAAAAGCCTCTAATTCACCCCGCTCCCCTTCTGCCAAAAGTTCCACCCGGCCGTCCGGCAGGTTCTTCACCCATCCGGTCACATCATATCCCAGAGCCGTTTGTTTGACCGTGTAGCGAAACCCAATCCCCTGAACGCGCCCGGAAAACAAAACCTGTAGACGGGCCGGCATCAGATTCCGCGATCCGGCTTGTGTACTTCGTACTCTCCTTTGCTCGATTTCTTGAGCACGGTGAACCCGTTGTTCGTGGCCTCGCGCACATTCACCTTCTTCAAATGCTTCGGCATATACACCGCGCCGAACACTTTTCGCACCGCCTTATGACACACTGGGCACTCCTTCAGCGGCGGCGTTTTCATCGGGCGCTGCAATTCAAACCGCCCTCCGCACACCTTGCAGTCCCCCTCGCACAACTCATATTCGTAAAGCGGCATGCCGGAGTTTAACCTTTTCGCCGCGCCTTGTCACCCCCTGCCTGTTTCCATATAATTCGCCCATGGCCATTGTGCGCATCCTTGTGGACGGCTACAGCCTCCTGCACGCCTGGCGCGATCTTGCCCCCGGTGAGCCGCGCCATTCCGCGACCGCCCGCGATGCTCTCATCGCCGAGCTCACCCAATACGCCGACAGCACCCACACGCCCGTCAGCGTTTTCTTCGATGGCAGCGGCGCACCCGCCGGCACCCCCGAGCCGCATTCTCCCGAAGGCCTGGAAATTATTTACTCCACCAAAGGCAAAACCGCCGACGACCTCATCGAACGCACCGCCCACCGCCTCAAACCCTACGGCGAAGCCCTCGCGGTGACCAATGATTTCGCCGAACGCGACACCGTCATCTCCCTCGGCGGCATGGCCCAAAGCTGCGAAGAATTCATCAAGGACATCCAGCGAGTCATGAAAGACCGCAACCACTTCGTAAAAACCCACAACCGCCGCGAGGCGAATCGGTTTAAGCGGAAATAGAAGACACGGATTTCACGGATGAACACGGATTTTCAGAATTTTAATCCGTGAAAATTCGTGAAATCCGGGTCCCAACCCAGCCGAATCGACGCCGAGCGCCCGTGGGCGTCGAGTCCTTCCACCCCGGCGAATTGTTCGATGGCGGCGATGGATTTTTTCAGGGCCGCCGGCGTGTACTGCACCACGCTGGTGCGGCGCTGAAACATATCCACCGTTAGCCCCGGGAACGATGCACCCGCGCCGCCGGTGGGCAGCGTGTGGCTCGGGCCCGCCACGTAATCGCCGGTGACCGTTGGCGAAAAATTGCCGAGAAACAACGCGCCCGCCGTGGTGACTTGTTTCGCCGCAGCCGCTGCGTCCTTCAGCATCACCTCGCAATGCTCCGGCGCAAGCCGATTGGCCAGCGTGATCGCATCCGCCCGCGAGTGCACTTGAATGAGCCAACCATTTTTTTTAAGCGCCTTGCGTATGTAGGTTTGGCGTGAACGTTGCGGCAGTTGTTTTCCGATTTCTTTTTCGACTGCGCCAATGACTTTCGCCGAGGTGCTGACGAGCCAACACCGTTCGTGCCCCGAGCCGTGCTCCGCTTGCGCCAAAATATCCGCCGCCGCAAAGGCCGGATTGGCCGTGCCATCCGCCAGCACCAATACTTCGCTCGGCCCCGGCAAAAGGTCAATGGACACGCGCCCCACCAACAATCGTTTGGCCGCAACCACGTACGCATTGCCGGGGCCAAAAATTTTCTGCACCGGCGCAATGGTTTTTGTGCCGCACGCCATCGCGGCGATGGCGTGTGCGCCTCCAACACGATAAATTTCTGTAGCCCCTGCCAACTTTGCCGCGTGTAACAAACCGGGGTTCACCACGCCATCTTTCCCGCACGGCGTGCACACGACGATTTCTTTACAGCCGGCCACCTTTGCCAGCGTCACAGTCATCAACGCCGTGGACATTAGCGGCGCGGTCCCGCCGGGAATGTAAATGCCCACGCGTTCGAAGGGATCAAACTTTTCCCCCACCCGCGCGCCCTGCACGTTGCGCCCGTTCCAGCCTTTGCGCAGGCCGCGTTTGTGGAATTGCGTGATGTTGCGATGCGCCAGGCGAATGGCCGAGCGCAATTTGCCGGTGACGGATTTGGATGCCGCCGCCAATTCCTCGTCACTCACGCGCATTGTTTTCGCGGTGAGTTTTGCGCCATCAAATTTTTTGGCGAACTCAAACAGCGCCGCATCGCCTTTGGCGACCACGCGCTCCACGATAGCGCGCGCGCTTGCCTCGATTTTTACATCAAACAAACTCGAGGCCGCGCACAGGCGCTCGAGCTTGCGGGCGTAACCGGCATCGGTGTGGCGCAGCGTTTTCATCGGCGGCGCAGTGAACCAGATGTCCGTCCAAAAGTCAAAAACCGCCCTTTGTGATTGACCCCCGCTTACGGCGCGCTAGGCTCTGCTGCTCAACATTTTATGAGCACCCATTCCATTGAACCGGTCCAATCATTTGAGGTCGATTCCCTGTCGGTAAAAGTTTTTGCAAGTGAAGACGACATGGCAAACCAAGCCGCGCAGAAGGTCAACGAATACCTTTGCGGCGTCATCGCCGCTCAAGGAAGTGCCGCAGCGATTTTAGCCACAGGCAATTCGCAGATTCAATTTCTGGAAAAACTCGTCGCCATCGGCGAGGTGGACTGGAGCAAGGTGACGCTCTTTCACATGGACGAATATCTTGGACTGGACGGGGATCATTCCGCCAGTTTTCGCCGTTACATGCGCGAGCGCGTGGAGGAGAAGGTGCAACCGGCAGCGTTTCATTACATTTGCGGGGACGCACTGGAACCGATCAAGGAATGCCGCCGCTACGCGGATTTGCTTGCTTCGCAGCCGATTGACCTCTGCTGCCTGGGCGTGGGCGAGAATGGGCACATTGCATTTAATGACCCGCCGGTGGCGGACCTCAACGACCCTGAAGTGGTAAAAATTGTGCAGCTCGATGACGGCTGTCGAAAGCAACAACACGGCGAGGGACATTTCCCGACCTTCGATTCCGTGCCGCAATACGCACTGACCTTGACGGTGCCTGCGCTTTGCCAAGCCAAGAAAATGATTTGCCTTTGCCCCGAAACCCGTAAAGCACAAGCCGTGAAAGACGCCCTCCAAGGCCCCATCAGCACCGCCTGTCCCGCCTCCCACTTGCGCACGCAGCCGCAATGCGTGATGTATCTTGACGGCGACTCGGCGAGCCTACTTTAGGCGCGCACTTCCGCGATAAGCTTCTCTAAGCGCTGGCCGTATTCGATGAAGTTGTCGGCCATCGCTTGTTCAGGAGCGGCGCTGTCGGTGTCGTGGAACACCACCGTCATGTGCGGCTCGATGGAGATGCCGGCGTCGTAGCCATGGACATAGGCGTCTTTCAAATTATCGCGCTCGCGGCCATCGCCCTCGAACGCCACACGTCCCGAGGCACTGATAGCACCGTGTCAACGGCACGCTTCAAGCTGTCAGGATCGGCAATTTCGACCACCTCACCCAGACGATGTGTCTGGACGACTTCGGCCACTTGTTTGCGTGCCG
>CAZJRV010000135.1:0-7755 GCA_964548235.1 uncultured Verrucomicrobiota bacterium | reverse complement strand
TTTACGCCGGCGGCAATGACTCGCAGGACACCACCAACAAGGTGCACCTAGAGGCCAAAAACCGAGGCTACGATTTGCGGGCCATTGGCGTGCCCAAAACCATCGACAACGATTTGCCGCATACCGATCACACGCCCGGCTACGGCAGCGTCATCAAGTACAACGCCACCACCGTGATGGAAGTGGGCGCGGACGTCCGCAGCATGGCCACTGACGACGGCTCCTGCTGCATCATCGAAGTGATGGGCCGCGCTGCCGGCTGGATTGCCGCCGGCACCATCCTCGCCAAACGCGAACCCGAAGACCCGCCGCACATTATCCTGTTGCCGGAAATACCGTTTGAAGAAGAAAAATTTATTGCGAAGGTAACAGAAACTGTCGCCGAGCACGGCTGCTGCGTTGTCGTCGTAGGCGAAGGTTTGAAAGACGCCGAAGGCAACGAGATTGGCGCGGACAAAACCAAGCTCGATTCCTTTGGTCATCCAGTCCTTGCCGGTGCCGCCGATCGCTTGGCGGATATCGTGGAGCCCGCGCTCAATTTGAAAACCCGCACCGTGAAACTTGGGTACGCCCAGCGTGCCGCCGCCCACTACGCCAGCGAGACCGATGTGGAAGAAGCCTTTGCCTGCGGCGAAGCCGCCGTGCGCGCCGCCATCGAGGGCCAGAGCGGGTTCATGGTCAAAATTGTCCGCCAAAGCGACGAACCCTACATGTGGGGCACCGCGCTGCAACCCCTCGAAGACATCGCCAATCAGGAACGCACCATCCCGCGCGACTGGATCGACGCCGACGGCTGGTTGCCCAACGAAAAATTCATCACCTACGCCCGCCCCCTCATCCAAGGCGAGCTGCACCTCCCCACCGAACAAGGCCTCCCCGCCTTCGCCCGCCTCAAACGCGCACGCGTGGACAAAGTGCTGCCGCCGCTGGGCTAGTTGTTTCCTTGGCCCGTGGGCGCCGCGAGTGGATTGGCGGCCACCGTCTGGGCCAGCAAATTCTTGGCCTCCTCCAACCGCGGCCCGGTCAGTTGCTGCGTGACTGTTTCCAGCCCGGCCTTGGCCTTGGGGTGGCCGTTGGCGTGGGCAAGGGAAAACCAGACAAATGCCTCGAGCAGGTCCTTCTCCACCTTGTCGCTGCCATTCATGTAGGCCTCGCCTAAGAGTTGCTGGGCCCCCACTGTCCCTCTTCGAGCGAAGCTGCGATAGCGTGCGAAACTGCCAACGAATTTCTGTTCCGGTGCAGTGTCGGCGCGGCGTTTCTCCAGCTGCGTCCAGGCATCATATTTTTCCCCCAGCATTTCATTAAAGGCCTTGCGGTCCATCCGCCAGTCCAGTTGCTGGTCGTACGCCAGCCACACCTCGCCAAAGGCGCCCTGGCCCAGTTGTTGTTGGTAGCGATAACGGCCCTGCCCAAAAGTGAGCGATTGATTCCTGTCATCCGCCCGGGCTGCCTCGGCTGCAGCTTCAATCTGTTTAGTTTCCATCTGCGCACAGACCTCGCCCAGTTCGCCCCAGGTCCCCATCCCCTCCATCCACGCTAAGTCCCCCGGTCGCAACTGCCCCGAGTCCAGCCCTTCCTTGGTCTGTTCAAAACTAAATACCCCCAAGGCTTCCTCACCGCGTTGAACATGGATTTCCATTGGTAAAAACTGAGTTCACCGCGAAACCTACCGGTGATCCTCATGCACATACAACAGAAAAGGTGGGTTTTGACGACCCGCCATCGGGATGGCAATTCGATCAGTGGCGGCCAGGGCCGACTCTTCGAGGTGGCCAACCGAAGTGCCCTTTTTTAAATCATCCCTTTTAAATAGGCGAACACCAGCTTGGGCAGGTCGGTGCTGTATCCGCCTTCCAAAATGTTGAGCTGGGGTTTGTTGAGTTGGCGAAGTTGTTGGGCAATCCAAGTGAAATCTTCCAGCTCAAGTTGTTGCTGGCAGAGTAGATCATTTTGATACGCATCGAAACCGGCGGAGATGCAGAGGAGGTCCGGGTTGAATTCCTGCAAATCCGCAAGCGCGGCGGTGGCGGCTTTGCGCCAGTCGGCGGCGGGGCTGTCGGGCAGCACAGGGTAGTTATGGCAATTGTCGAAACTTGTTTGGCCGGTGCCGGGGTAGGCGGGATGTTGATGGATGGAAAAGAAAGCCGTTCCATTCACGTTGCGCAAAATTTCCTCGGTGCCATTGCCGTGGTGGACATCAAAATCAAACACGGCGACTTTGCCCACGCCGGCGGCGCGCGCGGCCAGTGCGGTGATGGCGATGGTGTTGAAATAGCAGAAGCCCATGGCGCGGTCGCGTGTAGCATGATGGCCGGGCGGGCGCAGCAAGGAGAAGTTGGGTTTGCCTTCGCGGGCGAGTTCCAGCGCGCGGAGTCCGCCGCCTACGGAGCGCCGCGCGTGCGCATCAATTTCCGGGTAATCCGGCGTATCGGCATCCAGCGGCCCGGGGGGATTGGCGATTCGCTGCAGGTGCGCCTGCTCGTGGGCGCGTATGATGGCGTGGTCGTCCACTGCGAGCGGCTGTTCCCAAGTGATTTCAATTTCCTGCTGCTCACGCAGCATCGTCTGTGTGCCGGCCACCCGCTGCGGACGCTCGGGATGGCCCGGCTGCGAGTAGTCGAGGCAGCGTTTGTCGGTAATCACATGCACAGGCGAGTTTGGTGCACACGGACATCGGCGTCTACTGTGAACACGTTCGGTTTGCCATCACAGCGGCCGGGGCTTATGGTGCGGGCCGCTTTTATGGCGGAATACAAAGTCAAATTCGAGGTGTTCGAGGGGCCGATGGACCTCCTGCTGTATCTGGTAAAGAAGGAGGAGGTGGATATCTATGAGGTGAACCTCACGAAGATCGCGCGCGAATTCATCGAGTACGTGGACCTGATGCGTGAGTTTGACATCGAGATTGCCGGCGAATTTCTCGTGATGGCCAGCACGCTGGTTTACATCAAGAGCAAGGAACTGCTGCCGGTGGACCAGCAGGTGGACGCGGAGGAGGACGATGAGGGCGAGGATCCGCGCTGGGAACTCATCCGTAAGCTAGTGGAGTACAAGAAATTCAAGGACGCCGCCGACAAGCTCGAAACGCTGGAGCACCGGCAGGAGGATGTGTACCCGCGCCTGCCCGCCAAGCAGAAATTCGAGATGCCCGAGGATCGAGGGCCGCGCGTGGAGGTGAACATCTTCGACCTCATCAATGCAGTAAACGATGTCATCAAGCGCGTGGAGGAACGCACCGCCGATGGCGGCGAGATTTTTGATGAACATTTTACCGTGGCGGAAAAAATTGCCGTCATTCGCGAACGCATCGCCTTGGGACAACCGGTCCGATTCGAAGAGCTTTTCGCCGAGGCCGCCAACCGCAACGAAGTGGTTGCCACATTTTTGGCGATGCTGGAATTGATCCGGTTGCGGCAAATTAAAATTACGCAAGGCGATCAATTCGGCGAAATCATCATCAACGAGGGTGAGGGCGAGGACGAACCGGAAACCGCAGCCCCCTTGCTGGAAGCCCCCGGATCAGTTAGCGAATAACAATGGAACTGAAGGACACACTCGAGGCGATCCTGTTTTCGTCGCAAAAACCGCTCAGCGCCAAGGAGCTGCAGGATATCCTGCGCCAAGCCGGCGAAGAAGCCGACGGCAAAGAACACGCCAACGCGAAAACCAAAGGCATCACCGCAGCACTGGAAATTTTGGTCGGCGAAGTGGATTCCCTCGACCGAACCTACCGCCTCGTTTGCGTGGCCGGCGCATGGCAATTCGTCACCCAACCCGCCCATGCGCCCTGGGTGCGGGCATTGGTGGGCGTCAAAAACCGCCCCACGCGCCTTTCCAAGCCGGCGTTGGAAACGCTCGCGATTATCGCCTACCGCCAACCCCTCACGCGGGCGCAAATGGAGGAGATTCGCGGTGTGTCCGTCGATGGCGTCATCAGCACACTCACCGAGCGCGAACTGGTGGAAGTCACCGGCCGCGCCGATGCACCCGGCCGCCCACAAACCTACGGCACCACTCAACTGTTCCTTGAATACTTCGGCCTGCGCAGTCTGGAGGAGCTGCCCGATGCGGAGGAACTGCGCCAAGTACCCATCACCCGGCCCAACGCACCGGTAACTACCGGCGACGATGACGATACACCCGAACAAATGAGCCTCGAGGAAGTCACCACCGCCAAGGACAGCGATGCGGGCAAACTCGCCACCGAAGCCCCCCCCGCAGAGGTTGAGGAGGAAGATTACGGCGATGACGAATTCGAGGATGAAAGTGATGATGATGAAGTCGTCGAGGAGACCTCGCAAACCTCATGAGCATCCAGAAACATCGCGCGGCAATTGACAAGCTCGACGCCCAAATCGTGAAGCTCCTCAACCGCCGCACCAAGCACGTGCTCGGCATCGGCAAGGCCAAGCTCGCCGGGAGCAAGTCCACATACCAACCCGACCGGGAGCAGGCCCTCCTGCGCCGCATTTGCAAACTCAACGACGGCCCCATCAGCAACGAATCGCTGCGCCACATTTACCGCGAAGTAATGAGCAGCTCCATCGCGCTGCAAAAAACCTTCAAAATCGCCTTCCTCGGCCCCGAGGCCACGTATACCCACCAGGCCGCCGTGCGCCGCTTCGGCACCAGCCTCGGCTATGCCCCCCAAAAAACAATCGCCGAAGTCTTTGCCGAAGTAGAAAAAAACCGCGCTGAATACGGCGTTGTGCCCGTCGAGAACACCACCGAAGGCGTCGTCACCCACACGCTTGATATGTTTGTGGATAGCCCACTGCAAATCGTCGCGCAAATCATCATGCCCATCGAGCATTGCCTCATCGGCAAGGGAGCGCTTGCGGATGTCAAAAAACTTTACTCCCACCCGCAAGCCTACGCCCAATGCCGCAATTGGGTGCGCGAAACCATCCCGCGCGTGGAGTTCATCGGCAGCAGCTCCACCACCGCCGCCGCCGCGCTGGCGGCTAAGAGCAAAACCGCCGCCGCCATTTCCAGCTCGCTTGCCGCCGAGAAATACCAGCTCAACATCCTCGAGGCCGGCGTGCAGGACCACAGCGGCAACGCCACCCGCTTCCTCGTGCTGGGCAGCGAATGCGCAGCACCCTCGGCAAACGACCGCACCAGCCTCATGTTTAGCGTCAACGACAAAGTCGGCGCGCTCCACAACGCGCTGCAACCCTTCCGCACCCATCGCCTGAACATGACCAAAATCGAATCCCGCCCCAGCAAACGCAAGGCGTGGGAATACATTTTCTTCGTCGATGTCGACGGCCATTTCGAAGATTCCAAAGTAGCCAAGGCCATCACCAAGCTCAGCGAAACCTGCAGCTTCGTGAAAGTCCTGGGCTCATACCCAAACTCGGCCTGAATAAGGGACGGCTTGTGTTTCGTCCCCACGACCGATACCCTTCGCCGTGATGAAACAAATTCGACCCTATTTGATTGGAGCAGCATTGGCAGCAGCCGTGGTGGTGGTGATGGGACAGGCGCAAGCCCCCAAAGGCCCGCGCTGGGAATATATGTACGTGGAGCAGCGCTGGATGAAATTCGAGCCGATGGATGCCACCACCAACGGCCCGCAACTGCTGCACGCCAAGCTCATGAACGAGCTGGGCGCGGAAGGCTGGGACCTCGTGCAATCGGGCACAGGCGGCTACATGTTCCGCCGGCAATTGCGCTAATCCACAAAACCCCCAAGGAAAACTTGACGCCCCGCCGTCCCCGGCAAAAGCTGGGTGCGGCATGACACACATTCCCCCGTTCCTCATTTCGGCAATCGTGGCGAGCCTCCTCGCCACATCAGCCTTCGCAGCCGTGCAAACCCCAAAAAAACTCGTCATCAAATCCAAGCGCGAGCTGGAAGTAAACTACCTGTTGTACCTGCCCAAGGACCACGCAGCCACGCCGGGGAAAAAATGGCCGCTCATTTTATTCCTGCACGGCGCAGGCGAGCGGGGCGACAATCTGGACCGCGTCAAGGTGCATGGCCCACCCAAGCTGGTCGAAAAAGGCAAGGCAATGGATTTCATTATCGTTTCCCCCCAGTGCCCGAAGGGAACGATTTGGAATGATGACGTGCTAATCACGCTGCTCGATGACGTGGTGAAACTCCATCGCGCAGACGAAACCCGCCTATACCTCACCGGCCTGAGCATGGGCGGCTATGGCACTTGGAGTCTGGGGCTTGCCCATTGCGAACGGTTCGCAGCCATCGCGCCCATCTGCGGCGGGGGCGATTTCATCAAGGCCTACAACGCCGGCGGAGGCAAAAAAGAATCACTCCACACCCTGGGCATATGGGCGTTCCACGGCGCGAAAGACACGGTGGTACCTCTGGCGGAAAGCGAGCGCATGGTGGCCACGCTGAAAAAATTCGGCCATCCCGGGCCCAAGCTCACCGTGTACCCCGAGGCGAGGCATGATTCGTGGACGAAAACCTACACCAACCCCGAGCTCTACAAGTGGTTTCTGCAGCATCAACGAAAGTGATCACTTCTCCTCCACCAGGATCACCTTGCCCTTGCTAATGTAAAACTGCGCCGAGGCAAGCCGGCGACGGGTTGCGGAGTTTATAATTGTTATATTTTTATATATCCAAACGTCCCCCCGCTTTTCGTCCGGTTCGCCAAAGGCGGTTTGCACCACTACGGCGTCCTTGTCCCGGTACACGCGGTTGAGCTGGCCGGTGACCCATACGGTGCGACGGCCGGCGAAGTTCGGGTTGGGCTTGGGCGGATCCGGCTTGCGCGCGGGCGGCAGTCCGGGCACGGACTCGGCTGTGCCGCTTTCATCCAGCAGAACGGTGCCATTGGCGTCCCATCGTTTTTGGCTGACCAGCGTGCTGCCGCGATAGCGCGCTTCCAACGTCATCTGGCCGTTCGCGTGCCACTCGGTGTAATGCGTTAACGTGCCGTTGACGAACACCTGTTTGCGCTGGATCTTTCCATTTGGATGCCAGTTTTGGTGCGCGCCCATCGGCTTGGTGCCTTCCCATTCGGCCATCCACGATTTTGCGCCATTGGCATACCATCCCTCGGCCACCCCACGCAGTTTGCCGTTCTTGTATGGCGAACGGCTGCTGCGCTGGCCATTGGGGTGGTACTCGATAAAATCGCCATCCATCAAGTTGTTGCGATAGTGGGTTTCCCACGACTTTTTGCCGTTTACATCATAACCGATGGCCTCGCCTTCGCGCACACCGACCACGTAGCGCGTGCTGCTGGTACGGCGGTTGCCGATGTCGTACTCGGTCATCAAGCCATGTTGCTTGCCATTCTGAAGAGGCATCTCAAATTGTTTCGCGCCATTGGAATGCCAGCCGGTCATGGTGCCCGCGGGCTTGCCTTCCTCCAGCTTCACCTCGGTCATTTTTTGCCCGTTTTCATGCCACTCCATCGCCGGCCCCTGCGGGATGCCATCGACCATCCGCGCCTCGTATTTTTTTTTGCCGTTCGGATAGCGGTTGATCACCAACCCGGTGTAGGGCTCCACCTCGCCCAGCGCGTAGTATTTGCCCTCGCTGAAGATCAATTGATCTGTGGAATATTGATCCGCCTGCTCGCCACCGCCCGAACAACCGGCAACAAATAGGGCGATTAACATAAGCACGAATGTCTCCCTGCCTCCCCGTATCATGCCGCAACCTAATCGTTCACCGGCCCTTTGTCAATCCAACCCACTTGACGCGCCGCTCGCTTCGTGAAAAGGATGCCCGTCGCGATGCCGATTTTTGAATATGCCTGTCCGGAGTGCCGG
>CAZJRV010000134.1:0-7791 GCA_964548235.1 uncultured Verrucomicrobiota bacterium | reverse complement strand
GATACTTGTCGATGTACTCCTTGGGCGCCTGACGCGGATCGTGCGGGGCGTTGAATGCCACGTACATGAAGAAAGGACGTTCATCCTTTTTCGCCATGCCAAGGTAATCAATGGCGTCGTCGGCGACGATATTGCTCCAGTGACGACCACCTTTCCAGAAGCCCTCGAATTTTTTGTCGAATGGACTCCACGGATCGGGCTTGCCGGGCAGCGGGCGATTGTAGCCGGCGGGCGTTTGGTTGGGCATGCCGGGCCGAATGTTACGCGCCACCTCAAAGGCATCGTCCGCCTTGGCGCGAATGTGCCATTTGCCGGTGAAAAAAGTCTGGTAGCCTTGTCGCTTCATCACCTGCGGCCAAAGGCCGTCGAATTCTTTTTTACGGGCGGCCAGTTTCTCGGCATTGGCCTTGCCACCAAACAAACCCGATGCCGCCTGTGCGCGCCAAATAAACCGTCCCGTAATCAACATGTGCCGACTGGCCACGCACACCGCACCGCTCCATGAACCCATATTGTACGCACGCGTGAACGACGTGCCGCCCTTGACCAGTCGATCGAGGTTGGGCGTATCAATGTCCGTGTAGCCCAACGCGCCGATGGTCTCGTAGCATTGGTCATCCGCAAAAATGAAAAGGACATTCGGCTTGTCCGCGGCGCGGGAAAGGAACGGTGCAGTCAAAATGAACGCCAGCCAAAGCCGACCCAATAATTGGAACAGAAAAGGTTTCATAGATGCGCAATGCTTGCCGAAGTCCCCTAGAATGGCAACTCCATTGAATGCAAAATCAATGCATCAATTACGGCGGCCTGGTCTGAACACCGCCTTGGGATCGTAGCGCGGGTTTTTCTCCGTGGGCACGGGTGCCTTGGTTTCCTTGCGCCACTTGAGCATTGCGGCGTGAAGTTCCTTGGTTTTCGAGGGCATCTTTTTAGCGAGATTGTTTTTTTCGCTGAGGTCGTCCTTTAAATTATACAACTCCAGCTTGCCGTCCTCGAAAAATTCGATGAGTTTCCAATCGCCCGTTCGGATGGCCGCAGCCGGCGTGGTACGGAAGGGACCGTGTCGGGGCGTGTAACCTTGAAGGTAACATGGGAAGTGCCAGTGCAACGCCGCGCGCCCGAGTGATGCAGAGGCATCGCGCAGCAAAGGCGTGAGGCTGACGCCGTCGAGCTGATAATTTTTCGGCCGCTTCGCGCGGGCGGCATCCAACAGCGTGGGATAAAAATCCACGGCGATGACCGGCTCGTGGCAGGTGCTGCCGGGCTTGGTGACGCCCGGCCACTTGATGGCGAGCGGCTCACGGATGCCGCCCTCGTAAAGCATCCCCTTGCTACCGCGCAACGGAGCATTCGAGGTCACACCGCCGTGGCCGCCGTTGTCGGCGAAGAAAATCACGATCGTGTTGTCGTCGAGCTTCAACCGTTTGAGGGTCGCCTGCACCGCACCGATGCTGTCATCCATACTTTCAACCATCGCCGCGTACGCCGGGTTGTTGTGGCCGCCGACGGGTTTCTTTTTTTTGTATTTCGCCGTGAGATCCGCCTTGCCTTGAATGGGCGTGTGCACGGCGTAATGTGTGAGGTACAGAAAAAATGGCTTGTCCTTATTGGACTCAATGAATTCGCACGCCTCCGCGCCGAGGCGATCGGTGAGATACTCGCCCTTCTCGCGGTTGACGAGGTTCGGATATTTGTATGGACTGTGATAGCCGCCGCCGCTAGGGCCGCCCCAATGTTTGCCGGCGATGTTCACATCAAACCCCTGCGTAGTGGGGTCCGCGCCGAGGTGCCATTTTCCCATCGTGGCCGTCACATAACCCGCCGCCTTCAACGACTCGGCCAGAGTCACAAATTTATCGGCGAGCACGGTTTTGTTTTTAATGGGAATCAACTTGCGAAATTCCGCCTTGCCCCGGTCGGAATTGGCCACGGTGTACACTCCGTGCCGTGGCCCGTATTGGCCACTCATCAAACACGCGCGACTCGGCGCGCAATTGGGCGCATTGGAATACGCGCTCATAAACTTCATCCCCTCCCGTGCCAACTGATCCACGTGCGGTGTCTCATAAAATTTCGACCCCATAAACGACACATCCGTCCAACCAAGGTCGTCGATGAAATAAAAGACAATGTTCGGCCGGGCAGCGGCGGAAACCACCGTAGCCGATGCGAGCCACACGATAAGGATTCGGGAAAAAGGTTTCATAAACGGCCCAAAGGCTAGTGCGTCCGATGCGCGGCCAAAAGGAAAAAGTCATCCTCCGCGCTTGACGCTTCTCCCTCTCGCCGAAAAGGTGGCCGGGCATGAGCGATTTGAATGATTCGCGCAGCACCAGCTCCTTTAATGTCTACCTCGACCCCGCCAAAGGGGAGTGGCTTGACAGCTACGAAGGTGTGCCTGCGCCCGCTGCGACCGAAGCGCGCGAAGCATTACCCGGCGAGAGGCGATTAACTTTTGGCTGGCAAAAGGCGTTGCACCGCACGCTGCACGCGCTGGGCCAATTGGCGCCGGGGCTTGGCTTGGCGGTGTGCCTCGCAGTGGCCGGCACGTGGATGGCGCGCGTGCTGGGAAGTGAAGTGTTCCAATTGGATCGAAGCCCGGTAAGCCCCATTCTGTTGACCGTACTACTCGGCTTGCTCATTCGCAATGTGGTTGGTTTGCCGGTTGCGTTTGAGGAGGGCTTGCGCGTTTGCGTGCGTGTGATTCTGCGCGTCGGCGTGGCGTTGCTCGGCTTGCGGCTCAGCCTCGCGGCGGCGGGGCAGATTGGGCTACACGCGCTGCCGCTGGTTTTCGGCTGCATCGCCGTGGGGCTGGCCTCGGTTTTGTGGCTGGGCAAACGCCTCGGTTTGCCGCCGCGATTGGCCAGCCTCATCGCAGTGGGCACGGGCATTTGCGGCGTGTCGGCCATCGTTGCCACAGCCCCGACCATCAAGGCCAAGGACGAGGAGGTCAGTTATTCGGTCACGGTGATCGCCTTGTTTGGGATGCTGGCGATGTGCGTTTATCCGTTTCTCGCGCAATTAATTTTTGAGGGCAATGCCACGCTCGCCGGTTATTTTCTTGGCACCGCCATTCACGACACCTCGCAAGTGGCGGGCGCGGGGCTGATGTACGACCAATTACACGGCAATCCGCGCGCGCTGGAGGTTGCCACCACCACCAAGCTGCTGCGCAACCTCTTCATGGGCGCGGTGATCCCGCTGATGGCGTGGCTGCATTACCGCGATAAATCGGTGCGCCCCGCCGGGACTAGCGGCAAGCTCAAATGGAGCCAGTCACTGCCGTTTTTTGTGATCGCATTCATCGCGCTGGCGGGCGTGCGGACGATGGGCGATCTCAACGGTTTACAGGAAAATGAAATTTGGAAAACATTTCTCATTTGCGCAAACCAAACCAGTGGCCATTGCCTTGCCCTTGCGATGGGCGCGGTGGGGCTCGGCGCGAGTCTTTCGCAAATGCGGCAGCTTGGTTGGCGGCCGCTTTGCCTTGGATTTGCAGCCGCGCTGCTGGTGGGCGGCGTGAGCATTCTCCTCCTCAATTTGCTCGGGCGCGTGATTGCGTTTTCATGAAACCAACTTAACAGGGATGTTCACGATTTACAGAATAGTTTTATCCTGAACATCCTCCAATCCTTGTTCAGTCTCGATAATCCCCACCGGTGTCGCTGTGACGGCAGGATTTGCACCATTCGATGAGGGTGGCATTCATCTTTTCCAAGAGGTCGGGATGTTGGGCGGCGAGGTCATTTTTTTCGGCGGGATCTTTGGTGAGGTCAAATAATTTCAAGGGCGGCAACGCTGCATCCTGTTGTTTCTTGCGGCCGCTGCCGTAGATTTTGTAACGATCGCCGATGAGCGCCACTTGGCCGGCGGATTGAAATCCAATGGGCTGACCGCGTTTCTTCATTTTGCCCTCAAAGAGCGGCAGCAGGCTAATGCCATCAAGCGGGCGTTTGTCGGTTTGTTTTGCGCCAATGATGTCGAGGATGGTGGGGAGATAATCGCTGGTGACGGCGGGGATGGTGGTGTTGCCGGGCTTGATTTTGGCAGGCCACTCGATGAGCCCGGGCACGCGGATGCCACCCTCGAGCAACGACCGCTTGCGGCCGCTCAAGTGGCCGGCACTGCCGGGGGCCTTGGCGTTGCCTTCGGGGCCGTTGTCACTGCAAAAGGTCAGAAGCGTGTTGTCGGCAATGCCGAGTGACCGCAGCTCCTTGCGCAGGCGGCCCACTTGCTCGTCCAGCGCGGTGATGCAGCCATAATAATGCTGCGCGTACTTGCTGTGCTTGGCGTAGGGCTGGGTGTACTTCGGCCCAGCCACCACGGGCAGGTGCGGCGCGTGAAACCACACGATGGCAAAAAAGGGCTGCTCCTTTTTGGCTGCGGATTGAATGAACGGAATGGCGCGGTCCATAATCACGCGCGAATTATCGCCGCGCAGGTTTTCGGTCACGCGCGTGCCCTGTTCGTTCCAGTAAGCCGTGCCGTACGGCACGGGATTCGTGGCCGGATCCCACCATTGGCGGCCGGCGTTTTTGGGTTTCAGCATGGGATCCCACGTGGGCACCTTGGACTCGGTGGAGAAACACACGTCAAAGCCATTGGCCTGCGGAGGCGAAAAATTCTTCGCACCCCGCGGCCCGCCGCGGTTGGCGTCCTTCTCGGTTTTGGTCAACGTGCCGAGATGCCATTTCCCAAAATGGCCGGTGGCGTAGCCATGTTTCCGGAGCAATTCCGCCAGCGTCAACTCCTCCGGCTTCATGTGGCCAGTGTTGGCAAAGTAAACGCCATAGCGAAACGGATGGCGGCCGGTAAGGCAACTGCCGCGCGTGGGGCTGCAGACCGGCGCGGCGGCATAAAACCGCTCGAAGCGCAGGCTGTTCTTTGCCATCGCATCGAGGAAAGGTGTGCGGATGATTTTGCCACCGTTGAAACCCACGTCACCCCAACCGAGGTCGTCGCACATGACAAGGATTATGTTGGGTTTGGCTGCCGTTGCCATAAATGGCGCGGCACAAATGAGGGCAAACAGAAGTCTTGGAATCATGGAGTCCAGTTTATTTGATCAAGGTTGCTATGAACGACAAACGCGCTGGGTGGATGATGGTTAGCGTCGCTGGCCGGTCCAGTTAAATTTTTCCAACTCTGCAAAGGTCGCTTGGTGGACGGAGCCATCAACCAGCGTCACGGCGATCGATTGCAATTGGTCGTAGGAACCCCACGGCTTGAGTCGGTGGAACTGGATATCCGATAAGCCGCCAGAGCCGTTCCAGCCCAGTGGGCATTCAAACACCAGTACGGTGTCCGGTGCCAACTCGTTCAAATTCTTGCCGGCGGCGGCAATGTTGAGGGCATAGTCGCTTCGCTTGCCATCGGGTTCCGGTCGGCCCGGAGGCAGTTGCGGAGATTGAAATGACTGGCCCGTGCCCATGTCCGACAGGATTGCGTCACACCACCGATTGGCTTCAGGTAAATTGCCGTCGTTGTCAGTAGCAAATGAACGCAATCCACTCATTAGCTGTCGTGCGTTGTTCGCGCTTTTCATGGAGTTGGCCCTCGCCTTCGCCTTCACCAATTTGGGCAGCAGCAAACTGGCAAGAATTCCCGAAGCGGCCACCTGTCCTGCACCGGTTTGTAACGATGGAATATCTAAGCCAGTTGTGCGGTTATCTACGAGCAACCCCTCGGGCAATCGTTTGGCAAGCACTACTTGGTGTGCGATGAGGTTGCCGGCATAGTTCACCAAATTTGTCATGGCCTCGCGCATCTTGGGGTCTTGGAAAGACTGTTGCATAGCGATGGATTCACCCGCCAGTTTCATCATCGTTTGGCGCACCACGGGGCTAAGATAAATAAGGTGATTGCCCTTGAGGGCAAGGCCATCAGTCACCTGCTTAAATGCCTTTGTGCCCCTCAGTCCCTCGGACTGGCCTGCCTGTACGGCCAATATTTCCGTCGCCAGGTTCTTGTGGGTAGTCAATATCAGGTAGCCGCTCGATTGCATGAATGTCGGACTCAACATAGGAACATTTGCGGGTTCGGCGGGTGCCTTCACGCCTGGTGGGCGGAAGAAACCGGGTATCCGGGTATTTGCCTCGGTTTGGACCCACATTGTGACACCGTTCATCTGCTCCTGATTAACACCCTGGGAGAATCCCTGCTCGGTAATCAAATCATAAATCATGCTATCTTTTACCTTCAAAGCCACTACGAATCCAAATTGAGGAACATCAATTGTTTTTTCCTTAAAATGAATTGTGCCATTGCTATCGTAGGTAACCACCGGTGAATTGCTGATGGGCAAATCTACGGTTAATTTGGGGTTTACCACTAGCGACACACACACCTCGCCGCCAAAAGACTGCATCATTTTTTCCAAAGGAAGATTTTGTTCAATGTCCGCCATTGCTTCGGTGAAGTCCTCGACAAAGGACGGATCCTGCTTGGCGATGAATGCCTTGAGCCAATCCCATGCGGTGGCCAGATCCAAGTCGCCATGCAGAGCCAGCGCAGTATTGGCAGGCATGAGCTTGAGCCCGTCAAGATCATGCGCCGGGCCGCCCATGAGTTTCCATAACAGGCCCGTGTCCTTGCCGACACGGTGGTGCACCATAACAGCGTTGCGCATGATGCCCGATTCCATCCGGTAACTGCTTGCGCCCACGCCGCTGATTTCCTTAATGCCCGACTCATTATAAATATTTCGCAGCAGCGTTATCACCGGCTTCAACTCGTCAACCCCCTGCGATTCCAGCATTGGCCCAATTAAATCTACAACCAGCTTCACAGCATCCACGCCGCCTTCCCTGCTCACGTAGGAATAATAAGTGCCACCCGCATCAAGATGCTGTGTCACATCTGTAAACGTGGTGGTGGAAGGCCCAGACGGCTGTGGTGGTGGTGTAAAAGTGGTGCCGCCAGGAACGGGCACGGTTTCGATAGTAGTGTCCGAAGAGTTCTTCGGCGGCGTGTTGGTTTTGGTGTTGGCAACCACCTCTTTTTTAGGTGGCTTTGCATTTCCATCCTCTCCATCATTGAAAAACTTGGGCACCAACACCGCCGCTGCAGCGCCCAGAACCAGTACGGCCGCGACTCCGGCGATGAGTAATTTTTTGCTGCCGCCGCTTTTGGCGACCTTGGCAGGAACAGATTCCGCCGGTGCCTGTGCGGGGGCAGATTCAAGCGTGTCCAGCACCTCCGTCACCGGCACCCAATCCGGCAAGGCCGCGTGCCATGCGATGTCCGTCTCGATCAACGCCCCGCTCTCAAGGCATTCCTCAATCTGTTTCGGCGTAAACGGGCCGAACTGGCCGTCATCGCGCTTGATGTAAATTTCCATAGGTGGAAGGACAACCTACTGCATACGAGCCACTTCCGCCAGCGGAAAGCAAAACCCGCCCTCCTAGTCGGGTTGTTTCGCTTTTGGATATTGCGCTGTGGCTTTGACTTTCTCCATTTGAACTTTTACTTTTCGGGCCATGAAATCCGCTTTACTGATTGGCACCCTTGTATTCTCCCTCTCACTTTCTGCTGAGGAAAAACCGGAACTGCATTCCGCCATAAAGCCCGTGCCCCGCGATGGCAGATGGAAGCAAAGGCATGAATCCTTTAATAAGCGCGTGGCGCAGGGCAAGTGCGATCTTATTTTCATTGGCGACTCCATCACGCAAGGCTGGGAAGGCCGCGGCAAAAAAGTGTGGGCCAAACATTACGCCAAGCGCAACGCCGTAAACCTTGGCATCGGCGGCGACCGCACGCAGCACGTCATCTGGCGGCTGGACAACGGCAACC